>CALCJG010000206.1 GCA_937967705.1 uncultured Spirochaetia bacterium | reverse complement strand
AACAGGACAAAGGTGCTTAAAAGGGTTAAAAGGGTGATTCGTCTCATGTCTTTCTCCTTGATTATGTATTTAGTGGCCTTGCTTAAAAGTGACAGGCCAGACTTCCGTAATAGGAGCGTCCCGGCAGAGGGTATCCGATTACGTCCCGGGTCCTGTCGTCTGTAAGGTTTTTGATTTCAAATTTTGCTTTAATGCCCTGGTAGGGAATGAGCAGCAAGAGCAGGTTGTGATAGGTCCTCTGGCGTACGTAATAGAAGTCCGAATTGGCCCGGTCCCGGAAGTTGGCCCCCATATAGCTGATTTCATAGGAAACGGAGGCATGGCGGTTGAACAGGGTGATGCTTCCGGCGCCCTCATGGAGCGGGCGGTAGGGGAGATATTTTCCGCGATAATAGGGGATATCACCCCTGTCCATGGCCCGCTGATAGGTGTAGTTTCCCCTGAGGGAAACATGCCGAAAGAATCCCAGGGAGAGGGATACCTCATGACCGGATATCTCCGCCGCGCTGATGTTCTGCGCCTTCATGGTCATCTGTGAGTTGGGGATGAGGCTGATAATATCGGTCACCCTGTTGTTGAAGTAGACATACTCCAGGAGAATCTCATCGAAGCCTTCCGCAATCGCCTCGAAATGCATGCCTCCCCCGGCATCCCGGTTCAGGGACCGCTCGGGCTTCAGTTCGGGATTGCCCTGGGTTACGCCACGGTCACCGAAGAGCTCCGTGAAGGAGGGGATGCGGTGCGAATGTCCCAGGCTGCCCTTTAGATAAAGGGCCTTTCTGTAGAGGTACAGATGCATCCCCCCCTGAAGGTCGGTGATCCGATTTTCTCTTTCCTCGCGTACCCCGCTGCCGGTCTGCCAGGGAGTGTTTTCCAGACGGAAACTGTCCTTCCATCGGTCCTGGCGTATCTGCCCCGTGATCTGAAGCCTTTCCCCGAAAAGCAGAAGATTGTCCTCCAGGCCGAAATTGATGCGGTCCCGTTTCTCTTCAGGATTCTTCTCCGTGGAGGCGGCGGTATCGATACGGCTGCGATAGGTTTCCCTCTGGGGGAGCATCAGGAGGGTAAGGGTCTGTCCGATGCTCTTGATCTCCCATTCCGTCACGGCCCGCGCCCCTATGGTCTGGAAGAGTCCGGTCTGCTTCGCGGAGCCCAGCCCGATTTCGTTGAAGGAGTCGTCGAAGATGTCCCTCCGCAGCGCATGGTAGAGGTTGATCTCCTGCTTCAGTCCTTTGATGAAAAGCGCCGGTATGGTGATCCCGAGATTGAGAAGATTTCGCTTTGTGTCCAGGGAGGCGTATTGGACGCTGTTGTTGTTCAGTCCCGGGAGCCCCTGGTTTTTGGAAAAGAAATCATTCAGCAGGGAAATCTCCGCAACCCCGAGGTTGTAGGAGGCCTTGGCCGTGGCGGAGTAGGAGGTGTGCTGATTGTTCTCCCGTTTGACCCAGCGGTCGTCGTCGGTATTGATTACGGGAGTTCCATTGTCGTCCAAAAAGCGGAAGTCGCCCCGGCTGCCTGTGCGGTTGAGGAAGACCAGATAGCTGAAATCCGTAAGGCGCTGGGAGCGGGAAAGGGTGATCTTGCTGGTTTCGTAGGAGCCATAAGCTGCGGAGGCATAGTTGTCGGTGTGATCCGGGGCTTTGCGGGTTACCAGGTTTATCACACCCCCGATACCCGAGATGCCGAAACGGAGGGGTGTAAAACCCCGGTAAATCTCAATCTGCTCCAGGTTTTCCACCGGAAAGTTTTCCAGGTTGACTTCCCCGAATACCGAATCGTTCAGGGGTATGCCGTCCATATACACCATTACCTGGTTTACATTGGATCCCCGGATCGATACGACGCTGTAGCTCCCCAGGCCTCCATAGCGCTTGATCTGTACTCCCACGCGGTCCGCCAGAAGGTCCGGGAGACTGCTCATGGCCCCGGCAGCTTCCTCGGTATCGATGATATCCACGGATGTGGGAGTCCTTCGGATCTTCTTCTCTGAGACGAGGATCTCCTTGGCTACAGGCGTGTCGATGTCCCCGGCAACAAGCCGTACAGGACCTATTGCAAGGCAGAGGCCGAGAAGGATGCAGGCGAAACGGTTCACGAATAATGTGCCAGCCCTTAAGGGATTTCGTCTTTAAGGGGATATCGTGAGGGGATGGCAGGGGGCCCTAAAAACAAAAAACACGCTTCGAGGCGTGTTTTCTTCAGGGTTCCATCAAATGCTGATAAAAATCATCACACTGATCCCAGTCCTCGAGGATATCCAGTTGCAGGGAGTTCCTGACTTATCCGCCCGGGAAGAGCGCGGAAACACAGTTGCGGGACAGCGCGGGATTCTCACCCGACTTCCTCCATGACAATTCAAAGAACGATAAGTAACCAGAAGACCCCGGGCCTCCTTTTTGTCAAGACAATATTCGGGAAAAAAGTTTTGACGGCGCCGGGGAGGGGGATAGGGTGGCGGGAGAAACCGGCGATACAGCATGAAGACCATCTCGAAATTATCCCTCGGGGCCCTGCTTCTGGCCGCCTCGATGAACCTCACCTGTAAAGGGCAGACGGCCCCTCCCGTCCAGCCGGAGGAGCTCCTCTGCGATCTCCTGGCGCGGGCGGGGGAGGCGGCGGTAACCGACGGGGACTTTGCCAGCAAGTACTGGGAGCTGAGGCAGTACCGGTGGGTATACCGGGACCCCTGGGCCAAAGGGTCGCCCCGGGCCGTGCGGGTGGGCTTTCTCACGGACGCAGAAAAAAAGCGGCAGGATATGCGGAGGGCCTTCTACATGAGCGCCTCCCGGGGGCTCCCCTGCACGGTGCGCTTTCCCCTGAGAGAGGGGGAGCGGGCGGGCATTCTGAGGCTGGCCCTGGCGGGCTACCGCCTGCGGGAGAGCCGGGCCGTTCCCTGGAGATCTCCCTCATTGCCGGGGACAGGAAGATACCCCTGACGAAGGGGATGTCCCTGGGCCCGTCCCTGCCGGAGGAGCGCTGGAGGGATCTTGCCGTGGAACTGCCCCGCATCGAGGGATCGCCGGTCAGCCTTGAGTTCTGTTTCCGCACGGAGAGTCCCGGCACGGAGCACCTCTTCCTGGGAAACCCCCGCATCTGGGGCATGGGACCTGTAAAGCGCCGGGGGCCCAACGTTCTCTTCATCTGCGTGGACGCCCTGCGGGGCGATGCGGTGCGGACC
>CALCJG010000205.1 GCA_937967705.1 uncultured Spirochaetia bacterium | reverse complement strand
CGCGGCCCTTCCGCAAGACCGCCATCCGGGTGGACGCCTACGTGGTGACCGCCGTGGGGGTTCCGGACAGCGTCAATATCATCGTGGCCGCCAACGGCCTGGGCATCCCCCTGTGGGATGCTGGATGGCCAAACCAGGTCAACCCGGTTCTGACCCTGGGCACCGATTACTACCGCATCAACTGCACCAAGGCGGCCCCCAACAAGTGGACCGGCTACATCCCGGACACCAATCCGCTGATCTCCCTGGGCAGCGACGTGAAGTTCATCGTGGAAACGGTCAAAAACGGCGTGGCCTCCTACGCGGACCACGACTCCGAATCCGAAACGCCGCCGGGGGACCCCAATAACTACCCCTACCGTTTTCAGATCAGCAAGCAGACCGCCTTTACCCCCTGGCCGGTGCGAATCCTCAACAACGTGCTCACCGACGCCCAGCCCCGGGCCTATCCGTCCTACTATCTCACCGACGACGCCTACGTGACCATCAAGGCCTACGACATCAAGGGGCGCCAGGTGGCCACGCTGCTGGACGGCGCCTTCCGCAAGGGGGGGCAAAACATCAAGGAGGGGGGCTGGGACGGCTCCAACCGCTCGGGCCGCAAGCTGGGCGTGGGCCTCTACTACATACACATTCAGGCCAAGCGGGCCAGCGACGGCAAGGTGATCCTCAACAAGTTTAAAAAGGTGGTGATGGCCCGTTAGAGGGTTTCCGGTTAAAATAAAAAAACCGCCTGGCAGGCGGTTTTTTTTCAGGAAATTTTACGATATCAGATGTTCTCAAAGGCCTTGTCGATGATTTCCTTGTCCGGAGGCGTGGTAAACCAGCTCACCAGGGGGATCACGAAAAAGGGCACGATCATGGCCAGGGATGCCGCCAGAGGGGTATCCTTGGGCCCCCAGAGAAAGAAGAGGAACAGGGCGAGTCCCAGGCCTGTGGCCATCCCCGCCTTGATGCCGGCCTTGGTGGTGCGCTTCCAGTAGAGGGCGTAAAAATAGGGTGCCATAAAGGAACCGGCTACGGCCCCCCAAGAGACTGACATGAGGGTTACTATGAAAGCCAACTCGTAGCGGGCGATGAGATACGATATGATGATGAAGATGCCCGAGAGAAAACGCATCATGGCCAGGGAGTTCTCCTTGGATATCTGCGGATTGACGTGTCCCTTGTAGAGGTCTATGGCCACGGAGGAGGAGGAAACCAGCACCAGCGAAGAGAGGGTGGACATGGAGGCCGACAGCACCAGCAGCAGTATGAGCGCCATCAGACCCTCGGGCAGATGAGTCGTCATCATACCGGGGATGAGCCGGTCGAAGGCCGGCTGCCCGTTGACCATCGGCAGCTTGTCGTAGAAGACATGGGTCAGGGCCCCGTTGAAATAGGCCACGAAACCGATGATGAGGGCAAAGACCAGGGTGACCACCGCAGCCTTGCCGATCATCTTTTCGTCCCTGACGGCATAGAACTTCTGCACCATCTGCGGCAGTCCCCACACCCCGAAGGAGGTCATGAAGACCAGAGAGGCAATGGTGAGGATACCGGGCTGTTTGGCCGCCGGAACATGGACGGGATACTTGTCCAGGATAGTGACAAGGCTCTGCGACCACCCCCCGGCCTTGCCCACCATCACCACGATCATGGCTACCGATCCCACCAGCATGATGAGCCCCTGAATGAAGTCCGTGAGGGTGATGGCGAAATAGCCCCCCAGGATGAGATAGATCCCCGTGATGAGGATCATGATCAGCAGAGCGATGTCATAGGAGATATGAAAGTTCAGCTCAAAGAGATGCCCCAGCCCCTTGAAGACCGAAGCGGAATAGGGCAGCAGGAAGACAAAGATGATGCAGGCGGTGATGATCTTGATGTACTTGCCCTGAAAGCGCTCGTGCAGAAATTCCGGCATAGTCATGACATCCAGGTTCTGCGTCATGCGGCGAGTGCGGCGTCCCAGGACGATCCAGGCCAGGAGAGCCCCGAAGACGGCGTTCCCCCCGGCGATCCAGAGGGCGTTGATCCCGAAACCCCAGCCCAGCTTGCCGGCAAAACCGATGAAGAGCACGGCGGAAAAGTAGGTGGTCCCGTAGGCGAAGGCGGAGATCCAGGGACCGATGGTCCGGCCGCCGAGGAAAAAGTCCCCCAGAGTGGAGGTCTTGCGCATCCCCCATAGGCCTATCCCTATAAGGGCGATGATGAAGACAGATATGAGAATGATGGCAATCATGAACACACCCCTTGTTAATCTCTAATTTTTCCCCTTTACTGTTTCACCCCGGGAAGGCCTGTCAACCAATAAAAATGGTTACATTGGTCAGAATTGACCAGTTTTTAGCCAGGAAGTATGAAAAAAGGGGTCAGAGCCCCATTTTTTCATGCAAATTTACAGGGTTAATCCCCTCACCGCTGATTTCTCCTGATCAGCGCCTCAACGGCAGAGGCATTACCTCCCTTCATGACCTCATTCCCCAGGATGATCAGGGGGACCCCGTGATATTCCCGGGTGTTCTTGTTGAGTTTATCGAGCATCTTCAGCAGCTTGTCCCGGTTTTTCAGATTGTGCCAGACCTCGTATTTCTTTACGGCCACACCGTACCGTTTCGCCAGCCGGTCCACCTCAGGCTCCAGCTTTTTACAGGCGGGGCAGGTCTTCCCATAAAAGAAGTAGAGGGTGATTTTTCCCGCCGCCTCCAGTCCGTTCCCGTGGGGCGCACACAGGCTGAGAGCCACACTGATGATCAACAGTCCCGAAAAATAACGAAGCTTCATGGTTTTTCTCCTGAATGAGATGATCCTGCCAAACTGATTTGACAGGATAGTTACATGATATATGCAGAGGCCCCGCCCGCTCTTTCAAGCGGAAAGGCTCTCTCCCGTCACTGAGCTGATAAAGGTGCACGCGCAGTTTTTTCCCCTATGTCCGGACACAGGGTTCTCTTATCCCTTGCGCTCATTCCGATAACCATGATAGCAAATATTTTAAAGGAGGCAATAAATTTGCGGGATTAAAACTCCATCCGGGTTCCCACCAGGGCGGTCACATCGCTGCCGTTGCGCATGTTGACCATGGTTTCCAGATTGAGCTTCAGCATCAGAAGGTTGATCTCCAGTCCCAGGATATAGGTGGGCGCCACGGGATAGGGTTTGTACTTGTTGGTGGAATTCATGGTCATGGTCCCCACGGTGGTTCCCAGCAGGGGTATGGCCACATCGGAGGTAAGCGTTCCGTTGGCCGTAAAGGTCGTGTTGAAGATGCCGTACCCTCCGGTAAGCCCCATACCGGTATAGAAGCTGAATAAGTAGAAAAAATCGAAATAGGCGAGGGCCTGCGCGGTGGCGGAATAGACGGCCCAGTTGACGTCGGCATTGTACCGGGAATCCAGGGAGAGGTTGACATCCTGATTGAAGGCCCCGTAAGTTACATTAACGCTCTTGTAACTGGCCCGGTAGCGCCCGTCGGCCTTAACGCTCCCCATCATCACATCCCCCCCCATCCCCAGGGTGATGCCACCGAAGGAGAAGACCATGGGAAGCACGGTGGTCCTCTGGACGATGTTATACCGGAAACGGCCCCCGGCCGAATATATATTGAATTCGTTGACCCGCACCATGCTGTTGCTGGCCTCAGGCTTGTACATGCCGCTGGTAAACATGAAGAACTTGCCGATGAAGTCCGTCCGTTCCGTCAGACCGAAACCGAAGTGCAGCACCGGGTTGGGCACCATCATGGGAAAGCTCCCGTCGTTGCGCTCATCCTTGCTCCGGGCAAAGTAGGCCATGTTGGTGCATCCCACCCCGTTGGCCACCCCTATCTGGAAATGGGGGAAGGCCCCGATATGGGACTTGCCGATGGGATAACCGGTGATGTTGGATAGAAAAAAGGCATCGCTCAGGAATCCCCCGTTGGCCTCAATGAGATCCTGAACCTTCTTCTCCAAATCCGTGGTGTCGACGGTCAGACCGGGCACGGCGGAGGTAAACGTGATGCTCGTCCCCGCCAGCGCGGGAAACACCGCCGCTGCGAGAAAAAAGAGGAGCGCCACAGGGATGAATAAGAGATTTTTCATCATATGGAAGATCGTTTTTACCGGTAAAACCCCCGTTGAGCCGGGATATATCCTTCAATCTATCTATCGTAAGAATGAGTGTCAATACTAAATTATTTTTACCCCTCCCGGCACAGAAAGCTCTTCAATAATCATTGACAGATCAGACGGACGCAATAGCCTGTTTCCGATGAAAATATACGATGAAATCCCCCGGGAGGATTCGGCTTTCCACAATCCCGTCGTCACCATCGGTAGTTTTGACGGCGTCCATGCGGGTCATAAGCGAATCCTCTCCTCCCTGCTCAACAACGCCCGTCAGAAATCCGGCGATGCGGTGGTCATCACCTTTGCCACCCATCCCCGCAAGATACTGACCCCCCAGACCCCGCCCCGCATCCTCACCACCCGGGAGGAGAAGACGGCGGCCATAGCCGAAAACGGGATCGAGCACATCGTTCTCCTGGATTTCACCAGGGAGATGTCCAACATGTACGCGGGGGAATTCTTCAGCGAATTCATACTAAAGAGAATGGGGGACATTGATATCGTCGTCGGGTACGATCATGCCTTCGGGAAGGACCGGGAGGGGAACATCGACTTCCTCCGGGAACTCTC
>CALCJG010000204.1 GCA_937967705.1 uncultured Spirochaetia bacterium | reverse complement strand
GAAGAGATATCCCTGCCGCCTCTTAAATATTTCATAGCACAGATCATGATATCCGTAGCTGATTATTTCTGTGCATCAATGGTTCTATTCTTGCTGCTGCCGAGCAGCGACATCTCTCTTTTCCACTACATCGGATGCTACGTAATTTCCGTACTTCTCGGGGGGATGAGTCAGGTCCCAGGTGGGCTTGGAGTCCTAGATTCAACACTTATGGTGACTCTCTCCCCGTGGTACTCGGGGACGGAGATGATAGGGGAGCTTCTGGTCTACAGGGTAGTCTATTACCTTTTCCCACTTTGCCTTTCAGCACTTTTAATGGGAGGGCGCCAATTATATCCGGCAGGCAGAAATGTAAAAAGTGCTGCTTTGAGCTTCGGAAAAAGCTTTATTGGGATCTACCCCCAGATATTGTCTCTCGGGGTATTCGCCTCGGGAGCGGTACTGCTGTTTTCAGGGTCAACACCGGGATTGGCACACCGCCTTGCAATGATGAATGAGTTGGTGCCGATAAATATCATAGAAATCTCGCACTTTCTGAGCAGTCTGTCAGGGCTTATTCTTCTCTTTCTTGCCCAGGGCATAAGGAGAAGGCTTCGTATAGCATGGCAGTTGACGATCGTTCTGATGACTGCCGGTATCTGCCTCTCTCTCTTAAAGGGCCTTGATTATGAGGAGGCCCTGATACTGGGGTTATTACTGCTGCCTCTTATTGCGGGCTGTAAAAATTTCGACAGGGATTCTAAGCTTCTCTCTCCCGGAATATCATTCGATACCGTGATACCGGCGGCGGTTGTCCTGATCTCTTCCGCATGGCTCGGCTATTTTTCCTTCCGGCACTTGGAGTATGCGGATCTCAGCATCCTGCAGTTTGCCCTGTCCGGAAAGGCTCCTTGGTTTTTGAGGGCCAGCGTAACGCTTTCCATCGTTGCGCTGGCTATACCACTATTTAGACTTTTCAAGGTGAAGGCGGACATTTCAATGGTCCCGACATCAGAGGATATGAAAAAGGCGCTTCAAATCACGAGGTCTTCACAAGAGGCTTCCGTGTTCCTTGCACTGACGGGGGACAAATCATTTTTCTTCAGTCCTACGGGCAAGTCGATGATGTGTTTTGCTGAAGAGGGCCCCTACTGGTTCGTGATGGGAGATCCCTTGGGGGACCGGGAAGAATTCAGCGATCTGGTATGGTCTTTTAGGGAGAAAGCGGAGGTAAACGGCAGAAAAGCAGTTTACTACGAAGTTAGGGAGAGGAACCTCTCCCTTTACATAGAACAGGGACTTGCACTGATAAAAATAGGGGAAAACGCGAAGGTCCCACTTGCGGACCTCTCATTCGAAAATGGATCAAAATGGCGCGGACAGAGGTATACATTGAAAAAGCTGGCAAGGGACGGATCCGTATTCCGTATCCTCTCTGAGGACGAGGTAGTATCTGCCCTTCCCAGGCTCAAGGAGATATCAGAACAGTGGCTAAAATCTAAGCAGGGGCATGAAAAAGGATTTTCCCTCGGTTTTTTTAGTGAAGAGTACATAGTTAATTTCAAGATCGCCGTGGTTGAACGGAATGGAGAAATTCAGGCATTTGCAAATGTTTGGACAAGCGCAGACAAAAATGAAGTTTCGCCCGACATGATGAGATACATGGACAATGCTCCTTCGGATACGATGGAATTTCTATTTTTGAATCTGATATTGTGGGCAAAAGAAGAGGGATACGCTTATTTTGACCTCGGAATGGCGCCGCTTTCCGGTGTGAGAGGAGGTCCTCACGGGTCTCTTTGGGGCAGGACTGCTGAAATGTTATATGAGTACGGAAATGTATTTTATAACTTCCAGGGGCTAAGGCAATACAAGGATAAATACAAACCCTTGTGGGAACCTAGATATGTGGCAGTGCCCAATGGGTTGTCACTTCCGACTGTTATTGCCGCTGCTGCGATCCTTATTTCAAAGGGGCCAAAGGGAAAAAGGCCTCCGGATGTCGAATAAATATTGGGCAGGTGATCTGAATGAGCAAATATGAACGGTTATGGGAACATATAAAGAAAGAGGACAGAGATATCCTGCTCCTCTCTTTTGAGGAGATCGAGAAAATTGCAGGTGTCCCAATTGATCACTCTTTCCTGAATTACAAAAAAGAATTGTTTGATCACGGATATAAGGCAGACAAAATTTCCTTAAAAAATCAGACTGTCATATTTATCAAAATAAAAAACCCCACATCCGGCTAGCCGTTCCGGATAACCCCAAAAACTTATGCAAAAATAAAATGACATTTTACTTTTGCATAAATTTTTGTTTGCCAGTTTCACTCTGCGCGCGGAAACTCAGATCTGGCTGTTGCAAAACCCACTAGTAAGTTAAATATTTATATCCATATAGTATGTTAATTTGATCAACTGTAATTTTTTATATGCCTTGTTGCCGCCAAAG
>CALCJG010000203.1 GCA_937967705.1 uncultured Spirochaetia bacterium | reverse complement strand
GATGGCATCTAACAGCGTGGACTTACCGGTGCTTCCGTGTCCGAGGATGGCGACGTTCCTGATTTGTTCGGTTTTGTATTCCTTAATCATTCTGATGACCTCCAGCAATACCTCTTGATATTCTAGAATATATCCGGCAGCAATCCAATTTCAGGGTCCTTACCAGAAAAGGCCATGTCGTATCCTCTTCGCGAAGGGCATCCTTCAAACACCCTGAAACACAAATTTCTGCGAAAACGGTTCGGTAAATCTAAATTAGCGTATCAATTTGTAAAGTATTTTATTTTTCGGTTGCTTTAGCCGGGTATTACCCCGGATACTCCCTGTAAATCCGTCAAATACGGGAGGAAATACCGTTCTGTGAGGGACAACTGGTCCGTTTTATATGAAGACAATCATCTGCTGGCGGTCGACAAACCCTCCGGGCTCCTCACCCAGGGGGACATATCCGGGGAAAGCTCCCTCCTGGACCAGCTGAAAGAGTACCTGAAAGAGCGCTACGACAAACCCGGCAACGTCTTCCTGGGGCTGGTGCACCGCCTCGACCGCCCCGTATCCGGCGTGCTCGTCTTCGCCCGCACCTCCAAGGCCGCCGCGCGCCTCTTTCGGCAGTTTCAGGAGCGTAGCGTCATCAAGCTCTATCTGGCTGTCGTGAGCGGCCGTACCGGGGAGTTATCCCCCCCCGGGGAGGGTTGGACACGCCTGACGCAGGGTACCCGAAGGGAAAAGGACATAACGGTGATAACCCCGGAGGGGACGGGACAGGCGGCGTCCCTGGAATACCGGTCCCTCTTCGAGGACAACGGCCGCGCCCTCCTTCTCATACGCCTCCTGACAGGACGCAAGCATCAGATACGCGCCCAGCTTGCCTCCCTGAGCCTGCCGATCATCGGGGACGGCAAATACGGCTCCTCCAAACCCTGCGCCCCCGGGGCCATCGGTCTCCATGCCGCTTATCTCCGCTTCCGGCACCCCACCCGGGACGACGATGTGGAACTGTCGGCAGCACCGCCGGCGCACTTTATCGACCTCCTGCCCCCCGGATGGCCCCTCCCGGATATGGCCTCCCTGGTCCCCTCCCCCTGAAAGGACCGCAATAAAACCGCCTCCCCCTTCCCTGCGGACCGGAAATCAGTTCGTCAGGAAACGGACCCGCGGCAAAAGGGCCTTGATCCGGTCCCGGGAAATCCCCGTACCCCGGATGTCGATCTCCTTAAGCTGTTTCAGCTCGGCAAGGCCCGGAGGCGCCTCCTTGAGCGGGTTGTTCCGGAGAATGAGCCTCCGGAGCCCGGTCAGCCGCAGGACCGGCGCAGGAAAGGTTTTAAGGCTGCAATAGGCCAGGTTTAGCTCCTCCAGGTGCGCCAGCTCCCCCAGCTCCGGAGGAAAGTCCCGTATACGGTTAAACCGAAGGTTCAGGGACCGAAGGCTGCGCATCCTGCCGATCTCCGGCGGCAGGGTCCTGAGCCGGTTGTAATGCAGATCCAGATAGGCCAGATTCTTCAGGGAGAAGAGGGCCTCCGGCACCTTTTCCAGAGCGTTCCCCGAAAGGTCCAGCCACTCCAGATGCCTAAGACGCGCCGTCTCAGGGGGGAGATCCGTCAATCGATTGAAACCCAGGTGGAGCACCCGGAGATCGGAGAGCCTGCCGATCGCCGGGGAGAGGCTCTCCAGCTTCCTCCCGTTGAGAAAGAGCTTATCGGCGCCGCCGGGGTTTTTCAGCGCCCCCTCCAGGGAGGTGTGGCCGTCGAAGAGGGGAGAGAGGGCCAGGACGGCTGTAAGGATCAGGGAGAACGCCGACACAGCACGGTCCCTCCTCGTAACGTTTTCCCCGGAATAGACGTAGGCCAGCCTCAGGGGGGCGTAGAGCATGAAGAAGATCAGGAGCGAACATACGGTATAGGTGATCATCAGCGGGAGGGAATAGGACGCCGCGAGGAGATTCATATTGGGATTGCCCGCCCAGGCGACGGTCTGCCAACCCGCCGTATAGCCGACACAGTAGAAGAAGAGGATAAAGAGATCCCCCAGGGCTCTCACCCATCCCGGCCTCCGGGGGGGACCTTCCCTGCCGATCATGATGAAGAGAACGGCCAGCTCCTTGATCACATTCCCGAAGATTACCGCCCCCATGACAGCCGTATTATTCTCAAAATCCAGTCCGAAGGCCGTCAGGCCGGCTATCAAAAGGATGGTGGTCACCAGCATATGAAACATCCAGAGGAGGAATCCCCCCGCGCCGTCGGAATCCTTTCCGGAGGGGCCCAGCTTGATCACCAGGCCAGCGAACTCCAGCGCCACCGCCGCCAGGAGAGCTGTTCCGATCAGGTAGTTGGTTTCCTGGCGGTACATCACCCTCGCGGAGGCCTCCAGGACCCCGGAACCGACGAAATAGTCGTAGACGAAGGGGAGGAGGTAATCGAGGAACAGGATATACCCCCCGAACAGCAGATTGACGGAGATGCCGCTGTGTTCTTTGAAATACCGGAATGCCTTTTCTATACCCAGGGTACAGCCTCCCTCACAGAATCAGAATCTTCCCGCTGATTGCTTATCCAAGGAATACCGATTATCCCTTATTGGCCGATGCAGCGGATTACTTCTTTTTGGTTTCCAATCCCTCTCTGCCGGTTTTATGCCCTCGAATTAGCCTTTTCAACCCATTTTTTCGTAAATTGTTCCATTTCCGACATTTACATATTTTCGTTTGGGTAAATTTTAGAGTGGTTGTTGGTAAAAAATGCCTATTTTTTCCTTGACTTTCCCCCTTTTTCTTTGTTTATTTAGGGAGCTTTAGAGCAGTACCCATATAAACCAATTTTCAGGGAGGATTTACATGAAATCGAAGCTTTTAGCTGTTTTAGTTATGGCTCTTGCCGCCTTCGCCTTTACCGGTATAGCCCAGGCCCAGACCGAGATGACCAACGACGTCATCTTCATCAAGGCAGGTTATGTTCCCATTTCCAATACTACTTTCGATAAGGGAGCGACAAGAGATGGAGTTTCTCAACCAACCATTGCAATGGGAGACTTAGAAGGTAGCGGTTGGGCTCTTCAGGGTGAATACAATCTCAATTTTCAATCATTCTGGGTGGGAATTGGTTTGGAATACCAGAGAATTAAAGTTGATGACTTTGAATATACAGAAGGAACAACGAAAGCTAAACTGACAAGCCATACAAATCAGTTCATTATGCCGATGGTTTCCGGTAAATTTGTTGCCGGGGGTGGCCTCTATCTCGGTGCCGGTCTTGGAGTCAAATATATGACTGGAACTCAGGCATGGGGTGATACGACTTCAAGTAACAAATATGACAAGTGGGAGAAAAAGACCGACCTCTGGGGCCATGCCATCGTCGGTTGGTTTACCCCTGTAGCGGAAGGAGTTTACCTGGACATCGAAGGCCGCTTTGGATACAACTTCACCAAAAACCAGTATGAATCTTTTAAGGATACCGATCCTGCGGATTCTCATAATTGGAAATTAACCCCTAAAAGCGCCTATGACATGGCCATTTACGTGGGTGTCGGCTTCCGGGCCTCCGCTTCCGGCATTTAATCATTGCTGAGCGGGAGAATAAAAAACGGCATCGGAAGATGCCGTTTTTTTTATTCCCCTCTGCCGATGTCTATTTGACCGGCCGGTAGGGCTTTACCAGGTTTCCCTTTCGGTCGATCTCGCCCCACAGTCCGCCCTTCATGAGGCTGTACTCTCCCACCTTCTCGACGCGGAACCCCTTCCCCACCCGGGCCCGGCCCTCCTCGAAGGGATAAGCGAACTCGTAGCGGGCGGGGATGCGGATCACCCCCCTCTCGTCCACAAAACCCATGCGCCCCCCCTCCACGAACCGCGCTAGGCCCTCCTCGAAGCCGTCGGGCCCGTTGTCGAAGTTGAACATCGTCACCAGGACATCCCCCTTCTCGTTGATCATGATCCATTCCCTTTTCCGGGGATGCAGGACGAAGGCCCTTCCGTACCGGTTGAACTCCGTGGCGAGGAGATACTGCGGCGGAATGAGCACCTTTCCCGAGGCGGTTTTGTAACCGTAATCCCCGTCCTTCTCGAAGAGGACGGGACGGGCGCTCCGACAACCGAGAAAGAGAAGGACGGCAACAAGGGACGCCAGCGGCTTTTTCACAGGTTCCTCCAGCACATCGGTCGTTGGGGTTGCCCCTCAGGGCATTTTGTTGGGACAATTACAGAGGGATATTTCCCATACCGGGGGATCGGGAGATCTCTCCCGGCCCGGCGTCTCATCGTGATTCCGGCGTTCCACACCGGCGCTCATCACCCCCGATTCTTTTAAAACCTATTTCATTTTTTCCGTAAGCTCGCTGATGAGACCGCCGAGCTTCTGCACCGAGGCCGATCCCGCGTCCTTCAGCTGCCTGAAAAGGATGGCGGACACAGCGCGGGGCCAGAAGAGGCGCGAGTCCACGGGACCGAAGTCCTTCTCCACTTTGACGATCCCCTCCCGGATGACCGTCTGCACCTCCGGGGGCACCGTCGGGTCTTCGGTCATCTTCTTCAGCTTGACCAGCCCCCCCCGTATGTCCTTCTGCTTGATGTCCACCAGGGCGTCAAAGACCTGATAGGGCCAGTGAATGCGGGTGATGTTGCTGAACCCTGCAAAGTGAAACCGGGCCGCCCGGGGATTGTCCTGATACACGCTGAGGGAGGCCATGAGGAGATGGAAGGTCATCACCATCATCTCGGTATCCTTCAGGGAAGGGCTCTGGTTGAGGAGGGCATGGGATTTCTGCGCCTCCTCGTAGCCCAGGTCCTTCCAGCCGTTTTCATAGAGGGCCACGGCCAGAACGGCCTGCCCCAGGAAACGCATCTCCGGCGTACGGCTCTTTTCCATCACCAGGGACCCCTCGGCAACGGCAAAGGCGCTCCGCTGCGTCACGGCCCATCCGTAGGCCAAAAGCAGCCGCACCACGTCCTCGTCCAGGGGCTGCTGATCCTTGAGCCTCTGATCGTTGTAGGTCTTCACCGCGCGGGGGATCATCTTTTCCGACAGGGCCCTGTAGGTGCGGTACTTGAAACTCCCCTTGAGCTCCTCGTACTGCTCCCGCTCGGTCTTCTTTTTGCAGGCCAGGGGCCCGCCCAGAACGAACAGGACCGCCAGCATCAGGGCGGCGGTTTTACGGACTGTCTTTCCATGGAACAGGGCTTTGTTCACGTCATGAATCATTGCAGTTTTCCTCCCGGTTCTCTATCCATTATTTTTTTTCCCGCTCAACAGGGCTCATCACCTCGATCAATCCCTCGAAGAGGGCTTTCTGCTTCTCCCTCAGGGAGAGCTTTTGCAGATTTTTCCGTCCGAGCGCCAGCAGTCTCTCCTGCCTCTCCCGGCTCTTGTCCCGGGCGCCGGAGGTCAGGATGATGCCCCGGAGGAATTCCAGATCCTCACGGCTTTTCTTTTCCCGGCTGAAACGGGCCAGGAACTCCCGGCGCTCCCGGGCGTTCAGGACCGTCAGGGTGTCCTGAACGAGGAAGGTCATCTTGCCCTCCTGCAGGTCGGAACTGGCGGGCTTGCCGATCTCCTTCTCGCTGCCGAAGACCCCCAGCATGTCGTCTCGGATCTGGAAGGAGAGCCCCAGGGGCAGCGCGAAGTCCCGGATGCGCCGCTCTTCCTTCCGGGAATAGTTCCCGGAGAGGACCAGGCCCATCAGCAGGGGGTAGTAGATTGTGTAATGGGCGGTCTTGAGAGTCCCTATCATCTCGGGGATTTCCGGCAGGTCGACCTCCGCGGGCAGGGAATGCAGGATGTCCAGGATCTGCCCCCAGGCGGTCATCTCATAGGTGGAGGCGAAGATCTTGAGGAATTCGTTTTTCCGCCCCGCATCCAGCGCAGCCCCGCCGACCATCTCCAGGGCTCCGGCAAAGAGCACGTCCGCCAGGATGAGGGCGATATCGTCCCCGGCATGGGGATTTTTCGTGAGGCGTCCGTAACGCTCCCGGGAGAGGATGTGCAGGGTCTTCTGCCCCCTCCGCAGGTCCGAACGGTCGATGATGTCGTCCTGTATCAGCAGGAAGGAGTGCATCATCTCCACCGCGGCGGCCGCGGGGAGGAAGGGTTTCAGGGAGGTTCCGGGCTCGCCGTAAGCCTCGCAGGCCAAGAGCAGCAGGAGGGGCCGCACCCGTTTTCCCTCGCGCAGGCAGTACTCCTGCAGATCGGCAAACATCTCCCGGATGAAGGGATAGGGGGCCGCCCTCGCCTTCCGATCGAAAAAGGTTTTCATCTGCCGGTCGATGGATGGGATATGCCTCCGGCTGAACTGGACGAAGGGATTCTCTCGGCCCACGCGCACCTCGCTGATTGATGATGATCCGCGGCTGAGCCGCATCACCCCCAAAGGGAAACATCCTCCGTTTTTTCTGTCAATTGATTTGTCTAAATTTTATTTGACTTCCGGCCCCCAAGGCCTTCTAATCAAAGGCAGGGGGGCGATAGCGCATGAGCGGCGGACTCTCAATGAAAACATCCCGAAAGCTTTCCGGTGGCAGGCACTACCCCCTGGGGGCCGCTCTGTCCGCCGAAGGGGTCAACTTTGCCCTCTACTCGCAGCAGGCCCGGGAGGTCTACCTGCTCCTCTTCGACAGCCCCGAGGTCGAGCCGACGGACGTAATAAAGCTGGAGGAGCGGGACAAGTTCGTCTGGCACGTCTTCGTTCACGGCGTGAAGGCCGGGCAGCTTTACGGTTACCGGGTGCGGGGGGATTTCCAGCCCGCCCTGGGCCTGCGCTTCAACGAGAACAAGCTCCTCATCGACCCGTACGCCCGGGCCCTTACCTCCAAGTTCCGGAACGAAGACCATCTCCTGCTGGGCTACGACGCCGCCGCCCCGGAGCGGGACCTCTCCTTCGACGGGCGGGACAGCGCGGCCTGCGTGCCCCGCTCAGTCGTCATCGACGACGCCTTCGACTGGCAGGGGGACCGGCCGCCGGACATCCCCACGGAGAAGCTCATCATCTACGAAACCCATCTCAAGGGGTTTACCGCCCATCCGAGCTCCGGGGTCTCCGCGCCGGGGACCTATACCGGCTTTCTGGAGAAGATCCCCTATCTCCGGGAGATCGGCGTCAACGCCGTGGAGTTCCTGCCCCTGCAGGAGTTCTACGTGGAGGACTTTCTGCTCAACCGGGGGGTCACCAACTACTGGGGCTACAACACCATCGGTTTCTTCGCGCCGGAATCCTCTTACGCCGCCGGCAAAAGCCCTGGCTGCCAGGTGCAGGAGTTCAAGACCCTGGTGCGGGAACTGCACCGGGCCGGGATAGAGGTGATCCTGGACGTGGTCTACAATCACTCGGGGGAGGGAAGCGAACTGGGCCCGACCCTCTCCTTCCGGGGAATCGACAACACCACCTACTACTGCCTCACCGGGCCGCCCGCCGAACCCGGCCGCTACTACATGAACTACACCGGCTGCGGCAACACCCTCAACCTGAGCCATCCCCACGTGATCCGCTTCGTGATGGACTCCCTCCGCTACTGGGTGGAGGTGATGCACGTGGACGGGTTCCGCTTCGACCTAGCCTCGGTGCTGGGCCGGGAGGAGGGTTTCTTCCAGAAGTCCGCCTCCTTCTTCGACGCCATCTCCCAGGACCCGGTGCTCTGCCGGGTCAAGCTCATCGCCGAACCCTGGGACCTCGGCACCTATCAGGTGGGGAACTTCCCCCTGGACTGGTCGGAATGGAACGGGCGTTTCCGCGACGTGATGCGCAAGTTCGGCAAGGGGGACGGCGGTCAGATCCGGGAGCTGGGATACCGCCTCACGGGCTCCGCCGACCTCTACGGCGACGACGGCCGCACCGCCTACAACAGCGTCAACTTCATCACCTGCCATGACGGATTTACCCTCTGCGACCTCCTCTCCTACAACGGGAAACACAACGAGGCCAACGGGGAGGGCAACCGCGACGGGAGCGACGACAACAACTCCTGGAACTGCGGCGCCGAGGGGGAAACCGACGATCCCGGCATCCGGGCGCTCCGCCGGCAGATGGCCAGGAACCATCTCTGCTATCTCCTCTTCTCCCAGGGAACCCCGATGATCCTGGGGGGCGACGAGTTCCTCCGCACCCAGGGGGGGAACAACAACGCCTACTGCCAGGACAACGCCATCAGCTGGTTCGACTGGGACCTGACCGAAAAGAACCGGGACATCCTGGACTTTTTCCGGAAGGCCGCGGCCTTCCGGAAAAAGTACACCATCCTCCAGCGGAGGAAGTTCCTCACCGGCGCCGACGGCGATGCCGACGGGATGCCGGACATCTCCTGGTTCGGCGCCGGGTTGAACCCGCCCGCCTGGGACGATCCCGAAAGGAGGCTTATCTGTTTCCGCCTGGACGGGAGCGAAGAACCCTCCGACCTGGGGGACTACCTGCTCTTCTTCATCCTCAACTCGGGTTACCGGGGCGTACGGGTGAGCCTCCCCCCCTGTCCCGGCATGCGATGGCACCGGATCATCGACACCAGCCTGTCCCCCGGCGGGGATTTCGTTGACCCGGACACCGCAGAGCCCCTCTCATCCCAGGAATCCTGCGAGGCCCCGCCCCGCTCGGTGATCCTCCTCCTGGGCCGGTGAGTCCTTCCATGCCCGGAAATCACCCGGCAATAATTGATTTCCAATAAAATCCCGGCAGACGGTTTTTTTTCATTGACATCGCGGCAATGCTTCCGATAAATTCTGGAGCTTTAGCGCTTTTATAAACACAAGCAACAAGGAGGATGATATGCTCGGTCTGGGTGATGGATGGGTCTTCGCGGCATACCTGCTTTGCATCATGAGCGCCCTGCTCTGCGCCATCTACGGAATCAGAAAATGGAACAGCGACGGCGAGCCGCTCAAGGACATGGAACAGGAACACTGGGTGGAAGAAGAAATCAAGATGGAAAAACCGCTCTAGGAGGAATGAGATGACCGTTTTCTGGATTATTGTCTACTTACTGATCGTAGCCTTCCTGGGCTACCTGGGATACCGGCGTACCCACGGCGCCTCGGACTATCTGCTGGCGGGAAGGGAAATCCATCCCTTCGTCATGGCCCTCTCCTACGGGTCCACCTTCATAAGCACCTCCGCCATCGTCGGCTTCGGCGGGGCCGCCGGGGTCTTCGGCATGGGGCTCCTCTGGCTCACGGTGCTCAACATCTTCGTGGGTATCTTCATCGCCTTCGTCTTTTTCGGCAAGAGAACCCGCAAGATGGGCTATCACCTGGACGCCCACACCTTCCCGGAATTTCTGGGGCGGCGCTACCAGTCCCCTTCATACAGAAATTCGCCGGTATCGTCATCTTCCTCTTCATGCCCCTGTACGCGGGGGTGGTGCTGATCGGCGCCGCCAAGTTCATAGAGCAGCAGTTCAGCATCGACTACACGGCCTCCCTCTTCTTCTTTACCCTCATCATCGCCATCTACGTCATCATGGGGGGCCTCAAGGGGGTCATGTACACCGACGCCTTCCAGGGTTCCATCATGGTGGTGGGCATGCTCATCCTGCTGGTTTACACCTACAGCACCCTGGGCGGCTTTACCGAGGCCCACAAGGCGCTGACGAGCCTCACGCCGCCGCCGCCCCTGGCCGCCAAGGGCCACATGGGATGGACCTCCATGCCCAAAATGGGCTCGCCCTTCTGGTGGACCCTGGTCTCCACCATCATCATGGGAGTGGGCATTGGCGTTCTGGCACAACCCCAGTTGGTGGTCCGCTTCATGACGGTCAAGAGCAACCGGGAACTCAACCGGGCGGTGGTCATAGGCGGCATCTTCATCTGCCTCATGACGGGTGTGGCCTTCGTCTCCGGAGCCCTCTCCAACGCCTATTTTACCAAGAACCCGGCCAACATACAGTTCTGCGAGATCTCCGGCGCCATTATCGAGGTCTGTCCCGGGAAGAAGATCGTCAAGACGGATCCCAAAAACATCGAGAAGCTGAAGGTCCAGTTCCATGACATCAAGGTGGGGGATGAGATCGACATCCATAAAAATATGCCGCACAAGCCTACCACCAAGGGGACCCTATCCATCGTGGCGGCCGGGGGCGTGGTGGAGAACATCATACCCCAGTACATCAAACAGGCCCTTCCCCACTGGTTCGGCATACTCTTCATGCTGACCCTTCTGGCGGCGGCCATGTCCACCCTGAGCTCCCAGTTCCACGCCATGGGAAGCGCCATCGGCCGGGACTTCTACGAACAGATCACCAAGGACAAATCCTCCGCCGAGGAGCGGAGCGTATACATCAGCAAGATCGGCATCGGATTCACCATCCTGGTGAGTCTCCTGATGGCCTACATACTCCCCAAGGTTTACGTCAAGGGTGAGGCCATCATCGCAAGGGGCACCTCGTACTTCTTCGGCCTCTGTGCCGGAAGCTTTCTGCCGGCCTACCTGGGCGCCCTCTACATCAAACGCATCACCCGCAAGGGAGCCGTGGCGGGCATTTTAGCCGGATTTACCGCCAGCGCCTTCTGGCTCACCTTCGTCCTGGAAAAGGAGGCCATCGCCATCGGGCTCTCCCAGACCCTCTTCGGCAAACCGTTTCTTCTGGGCGCCCCCTGGAGCATGGTGGACCCCATGTTCATTTCTCTCCCGATCTCCATCATAACGACCCTGGCCGTTTCCTTCTTCACGGAAAAGATGGAGGATTCGCACCTGGAAAAGTGTTTCAAGGAAATCTCGTAAATAAAAAAGGGGGCTGAGAAATCAGCCCCCTCGCTTATACCCATCACACAACCCCTCTCAGGAGAGGCCCTTGCCGGCAAAAAATTCCCGGTACTTCATGTCCGTACCCTTGATATGGCTGATGAGCCACTCCCGAAGAAAGCTCATCAGCTCCAGCGAGAAGGTGGCCTTGCCCGTTTGAAAGCGCTCATGAAACTCCGCCACCTTCTTTTTCAGAAACTCGTGTTCCTCCCGGTGCCCCTTTATTTGCGGATAATCGTAGATCATCATCAGCTCTTCCTCGTGCTGGAAATGGATATGGGTGTACTTGACCAGCCCCAGGAGTATCTCCTCCATGGTCTTCTGAGCCCCGCCGCTCTGCAGGGCGTGATTCAGCCTGTTGATGAATCCGATCAGGCTCTTATGCTCCTCGTTGATCTGATTCACACCGACGTTCAAATCCTCGGTCCATGTGATGAATTCCATATAACCTCCTCCGGGAGAATCCCGGTGTTGTTACCCCTTTCAAGCCCCTGCCACTGCGATACCGCTTGATTTACCCTGCTGATGAGCCTGATTTCTTTATATCATTAAAACAGAGGAATATCAAGAAAAGTGCGTCCCGCTTTTCCTGTTTTTCCCTTTTTTTAAATGTCTACCTATTTATCTTTTGAACCTTTATCGGGGAAATAATCGCCGAAATACTTCCGGGCGCAATCCGGACAGATCCCGTGGGTAAAGCTGGCCTCAGAGTTCCGGGTAATATATACCTCCATCTGGCTCCAGTTGTTGTCATCGTCCCTGATCCGCTTGCAATAGCTGCAGATGGGCAGAATGCCCTGCAAGATTTTTATCTCCTTCTGCAGTTCCCGATTCTGCCGGGCTATGAGGTCCACAAGATAGGCGTAGAGGACGAAGGCCGCCAGGCGGATGAAACCGTTGGCTATAAACTCCCCGTAAGACCAGTCCATTTCCCATAGGACAAGGAAAGCAATACTGGCGGCGGTCACCAGGAGGGCAAAGAAGAGCCCCCAGCGGAAACCGTTAAACCAGGCGGCGGCCATCACCGGGAGAGCCAGTATCAGGGGAAACTGAATGTGGGGGCCGGTCCAATAATCCAGTACCAGTACAGCAAGGGTCAGCAGAGCCCAGTAGAGGGGATATATCCTTCTGTTTTCCGTCAGGAACATTCTTTATATAACGTCCCCTTTTTTTATCCCGGGATTAATGATATTCACCCCGCAAATACGGGGTGATGGTATTGAGCTGGTCCCGGATGTCCGCGACAATAATATACAAACCGGAATAAACAAAGTCAATTATTTTTACATCGGTCCTCCGCGGGCATGACAGAGGACGGGGCAGGAGCCGGTTCATGGCCGTTTTTTTCGGGCCGATGACCTCAACAAATATTTATTTCTTTACATTTTTTCGGGACTCCCTATAGTAGACACGCTTCAAAACTCCCGGAGTACGGGAGTTCATATAAAAAAAGAAAGATAACGACAGATTATGCTAAACCCCATGGAGGAGACCATGAACAAGCTGCTCTACGTCCTCTATCAGCCCTACAAGTGGCTGATCTTCATTCCCTATCTCACCGCATCCACTCTTTTTTTCGGCTTCCTCACCATCATCCTGGTGCCCACGACCAACCCCAAAATCGCCAGCTACATCTGCGGCTCCATCTGGGCCCGGCTGAACGGCTACATGACCCCCATGCTGGTGCGCGTCCGGGGCCGGGAGAACATCGACAAAAAACAGTCCTACGTGATCGTCTCCAACCATCAGAGCCATTATGACGTCTTCGTGCTCTACGGCTGGCTGGGTATCGATTTCAAGTGGGTGATGAAGCAGGAGCTGCGCAAGGTGCCCGGGCTGGGGATCGGCTGCGAAAAGGTGGGTCACATCTTCATCGACCGGTCCGACCGCGAGAAGGCTCTGGAATCTCTCAGGACCGCCAGGGCTAAAATCGTCAACGGCACATCGGTGATTTTCTTTCCGGAGGGGACCCGGAGCCGGGACGGCAAGCTTCAGGATTTTAAGAAGGGCGCCTTCAAGATGGCCCTGGACCTGGAACTCCCCGTGCTGCCCATCACCATATCCGGTACGGGGAAGATCCTTCCCACCCATACGATGAATCTCTTCCCGGGGAAGGCCCTGGTGACCATTCATCCGCCCATCGACACGCGGGGCTACAACGATGACAACATTGAAGAACTGATGGAAAAAACCCGGGCCGCCATACAAACGGGCCTCCCGAAAGAGGCCTGAGGGAGGGTCACTTCTTCTTGCCGGGCTTCAGCCGGGAGACGTTGCCTCCGGCCTTCTTGCTCCGCTTGACTCCCTTCTTGAAGGGATAGGCGGTCGGGGCCGTCTTACGGCCCCTCCCCTCGCCTGAGCCGCCCTCCCTGCCCTTGCCCGCGCCGCCCTTGTCCATTTTGCGGATCAGGAGACGGGTGGGGTTGTGCCCCTTCCCGAAGGCCTTCAGGATGATCTCCGCCTCCCGGAAGGGGGCCGTGAGGGAGGAGAAGGTATCCTTGATCGTCACCTCGCTGAGGGTGTCCGCCTTGACGCCGGATTCCTTGCTGATGATTCTCAGAAGCTTCCTGGTCGTCAGGCCGTCCTGGCTTCCCATGGAGACGAAGAGACGCGCGGTTCCCTTGCGGTCAACGCTGATCTCGCGGATCTCGCTGTACTGGCTCCGG
>CALCJG010000202.1 GCA_937967705.1 uncultured Spirochaetia bacterium | reverse complement strand
CGCCGTCCGGGATGGTCTCGATGTCTTGGACGCTTCCCCTCATGATCTCGACCCGCCGCAAGCCTTCGATTGCCATGAGGGCGATGAGTGCCCGATCTCGGAGGGCTTTGAGGGTTCCGTTCCGGGGCACTGCCCGGAACAGGAGTTCGGCTTCGCCGGCGGAGAGGTAGAGGATCTTTTCTTTCGATTCGCGATCTCGGGGAGCCCGGATACCAGCCACGGGATTGCTTTCGATGAGCTTCCTGTCCACGGCCGCCTGGTAGAACCGGCGCATGGTGGTCAGCTTGAGGGAGATGGTGGCGGCCTTGGCCTCGCAGGTCACCAGGAATTGGCGGTAGGTCTTCACGTCTTCCGGGGTGGCATGAGCAGGATTGATCCCGCGGTCTCGGCACCATTCGGTCCAGAGGGCTATATGGTTCAAGTAGGTATCGAGGGTGTCCGGCCGGGCGTCGCCGTTAGCGACGTCGAGTCGGAACCATTCGCCGGCGAGCTGCTTGAAATTGGTTCCTGAGTGAAATGGAACGAGGGCGGAGGCCTCAATTTCTGTCATGGAAGTTTCCTCGGATGCGGATCGAAAAAAACGGCTTTCAAATTTGACTTGTGAGCGGTTTTTTCGTCGGGTGACACGTTCATATGGCATCGGAAACATACCATAAAACGGGGTCTTTTTACTATACATAATGACCCTTATGTATAGTAATATATTAAATTCTGGTTCATCATGCGTGTTTCAAGGTGCTGACCGCTGCGGGCATGCTAAAAAATTTCGTTATGTAATGCATATAAACGAAAAATTAAGCTTGGGGGGGTCCTCTGGCTCATTTCACGTGTGAAGCGTACATGGACATGATCATTATGAGGGTCTCCGCCAAGGAATTTTCTGGGAACTCCCGGAATATTAGCCTTGGATTCCCAGGTCATCGTGTTCCAGATGACCTTTTCGACTCCAAGCTCAGCAGCATGCCACATAAACATATCAAAAAGACCATCCCCGACTTTTTTTTCATTGTCCTCGGTAACACGCACATAAATATCAGCCGCTAAACCATATTCATGGCCGCCTCCAATGGATGAGGGGTTATAGCCTCCTATCATTCCGGCAGAACGCCACGTTATCTCCGGAAATATGAGAGGAAAAAAGTGCTTAAGCTGCAATACTATTGGTTGATTGGCCTTTTTTCTTAACCCTTTCCAATTTAAAGCACACATAATGCAACCTCCTTTTCGATGCAAAAGCAGGACAAAATGTGATTTTCTGGTAGTGTTTGAATCGCGGTCGACAAACAGTCGGAAAGCAGTCCAACATGTCCTACTGTCATAGTATCGAAAAAGAATGATCTGTCATGTGACACTTTAGTTGCATATGACAACGTCAGGGTTCCGGAGATGAAAAACTCACTGTCATCAAAAACTCTCCCGGTTGTCTCTCTACCTCAACTTTTCTGGCTGCGGGGTCGAAGTGGTACGTCAGATACATGTAGATACGTTGATTTGAAAGTATCTCCGGGTTGAAGATAGCGACATTCACTCCCTTACAACGTGCTGATGGCGCCTGCAATCCTGGATGCCCTTCCTTGGCAAGCCGCCGCCCGACATTCTGAGTGTAGGAGTACTCGTCTGAGACCAGTTGGGGGTAGTCTTTCTCTCTTCCCACCAAGTTGAGGAGAATCCCCTCACATCGAACAAGGTAAACCGCCCTTTCCCTTATTACAGTTTCACGAAGACCATAGATATTCAATTCATCCTGGATCATATGATACGCAGTCTCCCATATGGAAGTTTCCAAGCTGTCCACGCTTGCGTACCATACTCCGAATGTCCCATCACCGTACCGAGACGCCATGAACGGTTGAGTGTCAAAGGGGTAGCCAATGGCTTGGGAATAATGGAACCCTCGTTCGATGAATCCTAAGGGTATATTCTCCTTGACCCTTGCTTCAGCCTCAATCGCAATAGCCGTAAGTTCTGAGTTGCCTTCTGACAGGTCGTCGAAAAGATCCTGCGTCTCACGAAGGGAAACGATATTACGGAACACATCTTTTTTGAAGTCGATTACTTTAGTGAACAGTCTGTCCACTATCTACCCCTCTGATAGTCAAGATAGCGTGACACTTTGGCCATACCAATTATTCCTTCATAGCGAATTACCTGAAGGGGCGTCAGATTGTCGAACGCCTTGTTGCGTCGATTGATCCATGTATAACGAAGTGTTTCGTTATGAGGATAAAGCAGTCGAAGGGATTTGTGGATCGATAGGAGCCACCCTGCTCGGTCAAGCAGGTCTCTGAGGTTGGGTAATGGAGATCCCTTTCGATATTTTGTTAGATTTGCCCTGCTATTAACGCTTTGACCTAACAACTCGAGCCTGTCGGATGTAGAGAGATCCCACAAATCGAATAGTTTGGTAATGAGTTTTGCTAATCCTACCCGGGTCGCATCAGAAGTCAGGTCTGGTCTCTGCTCGCCGGATAATGCCGAGGTCTCCTGTAATTGGGTCACCGACATTTTTGTTCACCTCCCGCCTTGTTACGTATATATATTAACAATAATTGTTTACATGTCAACATATAGCTTTGACATGATGTCTTGCTCGAAAGATCTCACGCGCCGTAATTCAAGACTGGAGCGAAAACGCAG
>CALCJG010000201.1 GCA_937967705.1 uncultured Spirochaetia bacterium | reverse complement strand
GAGATATCCACTCGTGACTGGAGTTCAGACGTGTGCTCTTCCGATCTAGGCCGGTATATGGCCACACCGTCGGCCATGTTGTCAAAGAGCTGCCAGAACCGTTCCTCGCTCTCCCGGCGTGCTTCCTCGCTCTTCTTTCTTTCTGTGATATCCGTAAACATGGCAAAGGAACCGCCGAAGGTTCCGTCGGGATTCATAAGAGCAGTGGCCGAAACGATGCACCAGCAGGCGCCGCCGTCGGTGCGCCGGAACCGCTGTTCGTACCTCCCCCCCTCTCCGGCGCTGCGACGGCGCATTCGCTCCTCGTGATCGGGAATGTCCTCGGGAAACATGAAATCCGTTACTCGCTTTCCGATCATCTCCCCCGAGCCGTATCCCAGCATCTCCTCCATGCGCCGGTTGACGAATGTGGTGACCCTCCTCCCGTCCATGGCCCATATCCCCTCCGTGGCCATCTCCACGATGCGCTTGTATCGCTCCTCGCTCTCCCGCAGTGCCTTCTCCATCCGATGCTTGTACAGGGCGGTATCCAGGCCGGTGCGCAGATCGTTCTCGCTGACCGGTTTGTTGATGTAGCCGAAGGGCTCCGTGCTCCGGGCCCGTTCCACCGTGGCCGCGTCGGCGTTGGCGGTCATGTAGACCACGGGGATATCCCGGCGTTTCCGAATGGCCGCCGCGGTCTCTATGCCATCCATCCCCGCCCCCAGCAGTATGTCCATGATGACCAGGTCGGGATTGAGCGCCAGGGTCATTTCCAGGCCCTCCTCCCCCGTTGTCGCGGTACCCGCCACCGCATATCCGATCCTCTCAAGAGTAGAGGAAAGATCCAACGCGATGATGGCCTCATCCTCCACGAGGAGGATGGAATATTTACGTTCTCCAGTCATAAATCTGTCCCCTCATCTGCTTTGCCTTCTTTGTTCCCGGCTTCTTCGGCCCATCGATGATCGACGGGAAAGGTGATCAGAAACAGGGCTCCTCCCTCGTTGCCGGTGTGAAGCTCGCCTCCCAATTGCCGCACCAGCATGTCCACCAGGGTAAGCCCGAATCCCTTGCCCTCCCCGGCTGATGCCCCTTCCGGATACCCCCTTCCATTGTCCGCCACCAGGAGGGAACAGACTCCCGGACCTGTCATCTTCAGCTCCACTTTTACCGCACCCTTATCCCTCCCGGCAAAGGCGTGTTTGAGGGCATTGGTGACCAGTTCATTGACGATGATCCCCAGCGGAAGGGATACCTCCACGGCCACGGTCATCGCCCCGATCTCGCCGGATATCCCGATCCCTCTCTTGTCGCTCCCGGACACCTGAACGATCTCATCCAGTATCGCCCTTAGATAGCTTTCCAGGTCCACATTTCTATAATCCTGGGACTGATAGATGAGCTCATAGAGGGATATCATCCCCATGACCCGCCCCCGGGCGTCCATCATCGTCTCGGCGCTCTTCCCCTTGGCCGACCGCGCCTGGAGGGAGAGCAGGCTTGCGATCATGTTGAGGTTGTTCTTGATCCGGTGATGCACCTCCCGGAGGAGGATCTCCTTTTCCTTGAGAAGAGCGGTGATGGCCTCCTCCGACTGTTTCCTCCCGGCAATGTCCGTGGCGATACTCAGAAAAGCGGGAATGCCCATCCAGTCGATCTTTTTCACGAAGACCTCCAGGGGAAAGACGCCGCCGTCCCTCCGCCGGTGCCTCACCTCGAAGGAGGCCTCCCCCTGCTCTTCGATGATCTGCATGCGCCCGGCTATGAGTTCGGCGCTTTCGGGGATGTCCACATCGTAGAGACTTAATTTTAGGAACTCGTCCCTCCCCCACCCGTGCATTCGAAAGGTTTTCTCGTTGGCGTAGAGGAAATGACCCTCCCGGTCGTGGACGGTAATGGAATTCGGCGCATTGTCCGCTATGGCCGCCATCAGGGCAATCCGCTCCTCCGTCCGCTTGCGCTCCGTAATATCCCGCGCCACCCCGTGAAAAGCCGTGAGATCGCCCTTTTCGTCCCGGACGCCGCTGATGATATTCTCCACCCAGCAGGTCGTTCCGTCTTTGCGGTAGCAGTGAAACTCAAGGGTAACGCTCCTGTCAGGATCGCCGATCCCCTCTTTCTCCCGCCTCATCTCCTCGGCGAAAACCCTCATGACTTCCGCACAGGATTCCGGGGTCAGTTGCTCCTCCAGGGGCTGCCTCAGCCGCTCCTCCGGGGTAAATCCCAGGAGGACCTCAACAGAAGGACTCACATAGGTCGTCCTGAGAGAGAGATCCGCCGTCCAGACGATGTCCCGTGTCTGCTCGGCCAGGAAACGGTACATGGCCTCGCTCTCCCGAAGCCTCCCCTCCGACTCACGCCTCTCCGTCACATCCAGACCGAAAATCGCAAGATGGCTCACATGCCCTTCTTCGTCAATCACCGGGCATATTCTGTTGTCGAAGACAATCCCGTCCCGCTCGTCCTCAAACCGGACAGGCTGTCCCGTCCTTATGACCTCCGCGGCCTTTTCCCTGCGCAGCTCGGCCACGGCTGCAGGAAGGTAGGCATAGATGTTCTTTCCAGTGAAATCCCCCACAGTACGCCCCATCCGCCGCGCCGCCCCCTCGTTCATGACCAGGACCGTTCCGTCGTTAGTCAGCAGAAAGGCCGACTCCTCCGTGGCATTGATGAGCCCCCGCATCCACTTTTCCCTCTGATTGAGTGTTTCTTCCGCTCTCTTGCGCCTGGTGATGTCCCGATTGCTCCCGCGTATTCCCTGCCATTCCCCCTCTGCAGCGAACACAGGCTGGCACCGATGACCGATCCACACCGCGGATCCGTTCTTGTGCAGGATTCGGAAGTCCAGATTGCGGTGCTGGAACGGAGTCTCGGGATTTTTTGAATGAACACAATGCTCCACCACCCGATCCCGGTCCTCGGGATGCAGGATATCCGTCATGAGACCGGGGTTATTGATGAACTCTTCCCTGGTATATCCCGTTATCGCCTCGCAGGAGGGGGAGATGTAGATCAGTTTTCCTTCCTGATCGATCCAGTATTCCCAGTCCGCCGTATAATCGGCCACCAGGCGGAATCTCTCCTCATTTATCCGCGTTTCCTCTGCGAGCCTGCGATGCTCCAGGGCCATGGCAATGTTGCCGCAGAGCCGCTCCAGGGAAGCTATCATGCCCGGAGTAAACCGGTTCCTCCTCCTGTCATTGAGCTGCAGCAGGCCGAAGGTCTCGCCGCCCATCCGCAGGGGAATCAACGCCACCGATTCATACCCCATCCCGTTGCAGCGGTTGCGCGTTCGCGCCTGCCGGTCCTCTTCGGTGGTACTCGCCAGCAGCTCGGTAGTGCAGTTGGACCAGAAGCTTCCGCCGACAGAGAAG
>CALCJG010000200.1 GCA_937967705.1 uncultured Spirochaetia bacterium | reverse complement strand
GTCGTGAAGGCCATTATGGAGCGCCAGAAGGACTTTTTGATGAAAGGGCCGGGAAATCTGAAACCTCTGACTCATACGGAGATAGCCGGGGAACTTGACCTCCATGAGTCGACCGTCAGCAGGGCCACCAGCGGCAAGTTCGTTCAGACCTCCTGGGGGGTCTTTGAGTTGAAGTATTTTTTCGTATCACGGGTTAAATCCTCTGATGAGGATGACCGATCGTCTGATGAGGCGATGAATCTCATAAAGGATGTAGTGGCCTCGGAGGACCCGCAGAATCCCTTCACCGATGAAGAGATTCTGGCAAAACTGAACAAATCGGGCATCGAAGTAGCCCGTCGAACGATCGCTAAATACAGGGGGATACTGGGTATACCCCCGTCTAATAAGCGAAAAAAAATTAATATGATTAAAACAGAGGAGAGCTTATGAACATCACAATTACGGGAAGGCGATTTGAAGTTTCGGACAGTTTAAGGGATTATGTTGAAAAAAAGGTAAAAAAACTCGAAAAATACTTTAATCAGCTGATAGATTCTCATGTCGTCATGTACATAGACAAACTGGACCATGTGGCGGAAATAACCGTTAATGGTGACGGTGTGCAGTTCCATGGAATGGAGAAGGCTGGAGATATGTATTCCTCCATCGATCTGCTCATGGACAAGATGGAAAAGCAGGTCAACCGATACAAGGAAAAGCATTCCGGTCATAAGGCCGTGGGTCTCGGAAAGATCGCTGAAATGGAATATGTCAGCGACCGGGGTTCGGAAATATATCTTTCACAGGTGAGCAACAAACCCCTCGGTGAGGTGGAAGCTTTTCTTGAAATGCGTGTGGATAAGAAGGATTTCATCCTCTTTAAAAAAGGGGTCAATGATGTGAAAACCAATGCGCCGGATTACTCCAACAAAAATTATGCCGTAATCTTTAAAAACGGTGAGGGGTTTAAAATGCTGGAGATTCCCTTCGAAATGATAAAGGAGAGCCGTTTCGACGCTGATAATTTTGTCTCCTATGATCTGGAAATACAGGATGAATCCGCCCTGAATCCCAAGATCCTTTTTAAAAAGGACAGCAAGTCTTCGGTCATGAAGCTGACCATCGATGAAGCCCTCAAGATGATAAACGGTTCGGATAATGAATTTCTGCCCTTCTTTAATTCCGAGACCAATTATTTCAATGTGATATACAAGAACGGGAAGCGGATAGAAGTGATGGTTCCAGCGTATTGATGTGTAATCAGGGCCGAATATCTTAACCTGCTGATAATGGGTAAGAAGAAGATTTTTATCCGGGATCTCCTTGGGAAGACCGGAAATATAGAGTTGCATCTGAACCTTGTGGCGGGACGTGAGGGGCTGGACAGGGAGATCACCGTGGGCGAGATGAACCGCCCCGGTCTGGGGCTGGCGGGTTTTTTTGACTTTTTTGCCTTTGACCGAATCCAGATTTTCGGCCTGGGAGAAACTGCTTTTCTGCGTCAGCTTGATTCTGCAAGAAAGAGGGAAATTTACGAAAAGTTTTTTTCCTATCAGGTGCTCTGCTGTTTCTTTACGCATGGAGAAAGCCCGGACGAGATGTTCCTTGAGTTCGCGAACGGTAAGGAAGTTCCGATACTTACCACCAGTCACAAGACGACGCGATTCATCTCCCTCCTGACTCATATAATAGAAGAAGCCCATTCTCCCTCGGTTACCATGCATGGAACCCTCGTGGACGTCTTCGGTATCGGTGTGCTTCTTCTCGGCAAGAGCGGAGTGGGGAAAAGTGAAAGCGCACTGGAGCTGATAGAGAGGGGCCACAGATTTGTGGCAGATGATGTGGTTGAAATCAAGAAAATTGATGAATCCCTCCTCATGGGGAGCGGTTCGGAGATCATAAAGCATCACCTCGAGATAAGAGGGATCGGCATAATCAATGTCCGGGATATCTTCGGAATCGGTTCCGTCCGCAACCGAAAGAGAGTGGAACTGGTGGTCCATCTCGAAGAGTGGGACAGCAACCGGGAGTATGACAGGCTGGGGATGGATGAGCAGAAGTACAGTATCTTGGATATTGACATTTCCTACATTGTTCTCCCGGTGCGCCCCGGCAGGAACATCCCCATCATTATCGAGACGGCAGCGCTCAATCAGAGGTTGAAAAAAATGGGCATATATTCTTCGCGGGAGCTTGATGACCGTATACAGAATTGGATAAAGAGTCAGGGGAAGCTGTATGACTGAGAGAGAGATCGAGATAATGAGTGATGCCGGTGTTCATGCGAGGCCGGCCATGATGCTTGTAAAAGAAGCGATGAAATATCCCTGCGAGGTATTCTTTATCAAGGACGATGTGGAAGCGAACGGAAAATCCATCAT
>CALCJG010000199.1 GCA_937967705.1 uncultured Spirochaetia bacterium | reverse complement strand
ACCACCGAGATCTACACTCTTTCCCTACACGACGCTCTTCCGATCTTGTTCATGGATACCACCAGGAGAATGATTCCAGCCGTCAGGGTTAGGGCGAGGGTTATGGCCGCGGCGATGATTATTCTTTTCTTCACGGGTTACCTCAATCCGGGTTTTCTCTTCTGCCGGGTTATTTGCTTCGGATCTTGATGATGGCCTGTGTAACCTCAATCTTGGCGTAGCTTTCATCCAGAAGGGAGAAAAAGCGGTTGAACCGTCCCACGGCATCGATGAGTGTTTTCCCCTTCTCAAGTACGGAAACTGTTTTTATGTCTTCCTGCTCGTAGATGTTTCTTGTATAGAGATAACACTCGATCATCCCCTTGGAGGTCATCACCTCCACGATGACACAGAATTTATAATCGATATTGTTGGAGGGGATGACGTCTTTGACGGGAATGTTCTTTATCTCGATCAGCTTATCCCTTAACTCCTCGCTGAGCATGTATCTGTAGGCGGGATTGCTCGAGTTATCCATCTTGACCTTTTCCACGATGGCCTGCTCCACGTTAATCCGCTTCCTGAAAAGATAATCGTAATTAAGATAATAGTTGATATGACTGCAGGACAGTGTGGTTATGAAGAGCAGCAGAATCGGTATCTGGATCTTTCTCATTAAAAAAACCTCATTGTGGAGACGAATTTTGATAAGCGCAACCGATAAGTCCTAATCCGCGCAGCGCGGATCATTTTCTGGGTATCTATGGTACTTTCGACCAATTTATAGATAGTATATACACTAAAGAGCGGATTTTTGTCAAATATTCTTTTTATAATGAAGAAAACGGTAAAATACGGGGAGGAGTCCATCTCAGGCCAGCGGCTTTGAATGGGAATTAATATAAATTATGGTTGAAAAAAAAGACCACCTTTGAAATGATTGCAAAACCTTTCTGCTAAAAGCCTGCGCATTTTAGCAAAAGAAATTTTTCCGAAGGAAGGAGCACATTATGATTTCTTACGAACTGACCATTATTCTCAGGGTCGGGGATTCCCTGGAGGCTCTCAAAGAGAAAACCAAGGAAATCCTGCTGAAACATGGCGCCGTGATCGCTTTGGATGAGCCCTGGGGACACCGTAAAATGGCCTACCAGATAGACGGGGAAGCCGAGGGTTTTTATCAGTTTTTCAATCTGGAAGCGAGCCCTGATTCCATTCAGAAGATAATTGCGGATTTTCGTCTTATCAGCGATATTCTGCGTTATCTCTTCGTAAAGTTAAAGGTTCAGAAACCGGCCTAATCGGGGGAAACGAATATGGCCAGTGATATCAACAGGGTGATCCTGATCGGCAGGATGGTAAAAGATCCTGAGTTGAGGTATACCCAGAGCGGTGCTTCGGTGGCCAGCTTCTCCATTGCCAACAACAGAAGCTATTCTGTCGGGGGTGACCGCAAGGAGTTTACCTCGTTTTTCAACTGCATCGCCTGGGGAAAGCTGGGGGAGACCATCGCTCAGTATTGCAAGAAGGGGCAGAGGATCGCCATTGAGGGGCGGCTGCAGCAGAGGAGCTGGGATGACCAGAACGGCAACAAGCGGCAGACGGTGGAGGTCGTGGTGGAAAACTTCCAGTTCCTGACGGCCAAGCAGGGGCATGACGCCCCTGGCGACGATATGCCGATGGGTTCGGGAGGGGATCCCGGTCCTCCCGCACCTCCGGACAATCCTTTCTCAGATGATGACATCCCCTTTTAGAACAATTAGAAATAAGAGGCCTGGACCGTTGCTTGCCGGGCAGAAATATCAATATACGAGGAATAAAAAATGTCAGAAGAAACTGTAAAAACTGAAAATACAGAAGTAACCACGGCCGAGGAAACCAAACCTGTTGAGCCCGTTAAAACCTCAGGCCACGGAGAGGGCAGAAGGGAAGATCACAGATCCTCCGAGGGTGGCCCGGGTCCGAGAAGGCAGGACCGGGGGCATGATGATGACGAGCGGGGCGGCGGGGGCAAGTTCAACCGGTTTAAGAAAAAAGCCTGCCGGTTCTGTCAAAATGCTGATGTTAAGATTGATTACAAGAATTACTCAGTACTGGAAAGGTTTATTACGGATCGCGGAAAGATACTTCCCCGGAGAATAACGGGTACCTGCTCCAAGCATCAGAGAATTCTTTCGAGGGAGATTAAAAGAGCGAGAATACTGGCGCTTCTTCCGTTTGTATTGCAGTAAGGCCGTGACTGAAATACTGGCGGCTTACCTTGCGGGGATTGCCATTTTGCTCGGTTCATCTCTGCTGACTTATAAATTTTATTGGAAGGGATGTCTGGTTCTTGCGCCGTTGCCGTTTTTTATGGCTTTTTTTTTCGGGCTGGAGAGCGACATCTTCTCAACAATTCTGTCCTTTGCACTCATGGGTGCGGTCGGCGGGATAACACTGCGACTTAGAAAAACGCTGCAGTTCTTTTTGCTAATCAGCACCTTGGTCCTGACAGGTTTATTTACGGCCAATTATTATTTTTTAAAGCATGTCAGGAATATTGATCAGCTGGTACTCACGCGAAGCAGTTACATGGAGAAGATCGATTCGCTGAGCCTGCCGGAGAAGAACAAAAAGGAGCTCAAGGAGCAGTTGGAGCTTTCTTTCAAGGGGGACATCGTCCGGGATCAGATAGCTTTTTCCTTCTTTCTCAATTATCTGATCTTTTCAGCTTTTTTCTTTCTGCTCGTGAAGTGGTTTATCGGGAGATATCAATCCGGCGGTTACGAACCGCCGAAGGGGCTTGAAAGTTTCCGGCTCCATGATTATTTCATATACACGATTATCATCGGGTGGGCCGTGGTTCTGCTTGTGGATAAGAAGAGTTACGGGCCTGTCTATACTGCGGGTCTTAATCTGGCACTGGTTTTTACGACCCTCTATTTTGTCCAGGCGCTCGGCATATTGAAGTTTTTTCTGTTAAAATGGAAAGTGCCGGTCTTTATTCTGCCTGTGTCGTTGCTGATGCTTATAACCGCTGGTAAACCCCTGTTCCTTTTTGTAGCGGTTACCCTGTCGGGCGTGGGAGCCATCGATTTCTGGGCTGATTTCAGAAAGCTGGCTGCTCCCCCGGCGGCTTAGAAAGACATGTTGTTATATTTACTGAATATCAAGTATTGGGAGCTTAATTATGAAAGTGATACTGCAGAAAGACATTCTCAATCTGGGTGAGGCTGGGGATATCAAAGAGGTTTCCGAGGGTTATGCCCGCAATTTTCTTCTGCCGAAAAAGCTGGTCATCGTAGCCAACGAATCTAGCAAGAAAGCCATTGAACATCAGAAAAAGCTTATTAAGATCAAGAAGGAAAAACGGAAAAAACTGAGCGAGAAGCTGGCCGGTTCCCTTTCCGGACTAGAAGTCAAGATCATTGCCCAGGTGGGCGAAGAAGGAAAGCTCTTCGGATCTATCACCAACATGGATATCGTGAAGAAGCTGAAAGAGATGGGCCATGAGATTGACAAGCGCAAGGTCTTGCTGGAAACGCCCATCAAACAGACGGGCACCTACGAAGTTCCTGTCAAACTGGAAGAGGGGATTACGGCTAAACTGAATGTCGTGGTGGATAAGGAGTAATGGATGCCTGTTGATACCCTTCCTCCTCAGGATGTCGAGGCCGAAGCCTCCTGTCTGGCTTCGCTGCTCTTAAGCAAGGAAGCCCTCTTAAAGGTAATAGAAATCCTCCAGCCGGAGGATTTTTATCTTGATAGCCACAGGATTATCTATGAGGCCGTCCTCGAGATGGAGAGGAAGGGGGTTCCCATCGATCTCATCACCCTCAAGGAGCGCCTTGCGGATTCGGGCAGGCTGGAGCGGGCAGGAGGGGACAAGGGACTGGTTCAGCTCTATCAGATCGTTTCCACATCGGCTAATGCCGAGCATTATGCCCGCCGGATCAAGGATTTAAGCCTTCGCAGACGGCTTATCGCGGTTTCCACGGAGATCGTGGAGAAGTGCTATGACCGCACGAGGGACACCTCTGAACTGATGGACGAGGTGGAAAGCGATATCCTCAAGGTCACAGAGAAACGCATAACCTCCGACTTCCGGAGCATATCGAGCATCCTTGCGGATACCGTAGAAACCATCAAGGTCATGTACGAGACCAAGAAGCCGGTCACGGGGATCGCCTCGGGCTTCACGGAACTGGATGAGACTCTGACCGGGTTTCACGAATCCGAGCTTATCATTCTCGCTGCCCGCCCTGCCATGGGGAAAACCGCCTTCGCTCTCAACATTGCCAACCATATCGTGCTCCGCGAGAAGCAGGCCGTTCTATTCTTCTCCCTTGAGATGCCGGCGACGCAGCTGGGTATGCGTCTTCTCTGCATCGAGAGCATGATCGATTCCCAGAGAGTGAGGACCGGGCATATCAGCTCCGATGAACTGCGCCGCCTGAGCGTCCTCGCAGAGGACCTTGAGAATACGCCCCTGTTCATCGACGATACCCCGGCAGTAAACATTTTCGAGCTGCGAGCCAAGGCCCGCCGGTGGTCTCAGAATCAGAAGCTCGGCGCCATCATCATCGACTATCTTCAGCTGGTTACGACGCTCTCCCGTGTGGACCGCCATCTCCAAATTGCGGAGATTTCCCGTTCTCTGAAACAGCTTGCCCGGGAGCTTTCCGTTCCTGTTATCGCCCTCTCGCAGCTCTCGCGGGCTGTGGAGTCCCGGGTGGATCAGAAGCCGCAGCTATCGGACCTGAGGGAGTCCGGTGCCATCGAGCAGGACGCGGATGTGGTCATCTTCATCTGGCGGGAGGATAAGGTGAAGAAGGATACGCAGCGCAAGGGCATCGCCGATATCATCGTGGCGAAGCAGAGAAACGGTCCCACGCGGACCGTCGAACTCATGTTCTGGGAGAAGTTCACCAAGTTCGGCAATCTGGACCGGGCTCATACCTATGAGGAGGCTGTTCCGGACTGACATGCAGAAGAGAATGACCAGCCTTGCCGTCTCGGCACTGGAAGAGCTGGGGGGGCATATCATCTTTTTCAGGGAAACGGTTCGATGGGTTTTCCGGCCGCCCTTCGATGGGAAGAACATCCTGATTCAGATGCTGGAGATCGGCTACAAGTCCCTACCAGTCACTGCCATAACCCTCTTCTTTACAGGTATGGTCATGGCGCTGCAGATCGGGAAGGCCATGGACAAGCTTATGTCAGGATCTTCCGTCTTTATCGGGAGCGCCGTTTCCATATCCATGCTCCGGGAGCTCTGCCCCGTGCTGACGGCGCTGCTGCTGGCGGGCCGGGTGGGTTCGGCCATCGCTGCGGAAATCGGTACCATGAAAGTCACAGAGCAGGTGGATGCCCTGGTGACCCTGGCGGCCGATCCGGTTCAGTATCTCTCGGTGCCGCGTTTCATCGCCTGCCTGATCATGACGCCGACCCTCACGGTGATTACCGATATCGTCGGCATACTGGGCGGGGCCTTTGTAGCCTTCGTGGGATTGGGAATAACAGTAGACAAGTACGTGGAGAACACCCTTCAGTATCTCAGTCTGATGGATTTCCTCTCGGGATTGATGAAATCCTTCTTTTTCGGGATTGAGATTGCCATCATCTCCTGTTATCAGGGTTTTAACACTCGGGGAGGAGCGGAGGGTGTGGGAAAATCGACGATTCAAGCCGTGGTGAAATCCTCCATGGCCATCCTTATATCCGATTACTTCTTGACGTATCTGCTGCAGCTAGTGGAATAATCCCCTGCGGTTTCTGAGGCCCCAAGGCCCTCTTGTTATAATACAGAATATCATCCGGGTGGTTGAATGAAGAAGGCAAAGGAAACCTTTCTGCTGAAGCTGAAAAAGGATAAATTAAAAAAGAACATTATAGATACCTTTGCGGCTGTGGATCAGGAGCGCTTTTTCGATCCCTTTTTTAAGAAAAAGTTTTACACCGAAGAGGTGATCCCCATCGGCAAGGGGGAGAGCGGAGATCCCCCCTTTGTGCTGGCAAAGATGCTGCAATATGCCGCCATCGGGAAAAAGAGCCGGGTTCTGGAAATCGGAACGGGGACGGGTTACTCCACATCCCTCATATCCCATCTCGCAGATGAGGTTTTTACCATCGACTACGAGGAGGAGTTTGCGGTATCGGCCAAGGAGCGTCTGAAGAAGCTGAAGATCGGCAACGTCCGATTTTTCTGCGGTGACGGAACGGCAATACAGCAGCCCCTGATGCCTTTCGATGTGATCATGATCTTTGCCGCCTGCTATTACCGGCCGCTCAATCTCCTTAAGATTCTTAAGAGGGACGGGGTGATGGTCTTTCCCATGGGACCCCTGCAGAATCAGCAGGTTACGGTCTTCAAAAACGAGATGAACATGGAGGACGATCGGGTCTTTCAGATGACTTTCCACGAGTTCTGTTCCTACAGGCTCATCCGGGGCCGGTATGGTGAGGACGTGATCCCCTTCATCGGACAGGAGGACCCGTTAAAGGAGTGATTTCTTCCGCTCCTCAGGATCCTCCTCTGGCCGGTAGCAGTACCGGCATCCGTAAATGAGTATCTTCCTGTCGTTGTCCCTTTCCATCATAGAGGCGTATAACGCCTCATACCTCGTGAGCCTTGCCCGGCAGAGCGGGCAGATCCGTTCCCGGGGATAGGTCTGTGCGTCCCTGATCCCCACCTCCTGGGGTTCCAGATTCTCTGTCCGGGGGGGAGGAACGGTCTTTTCCATATCGCTGAAGCGTTTCTTCAGCTTCTCCTTGCCTGATTCATAACTTGTGAAGATGTAGAGAAAAAGGATGAGACCGATGACCAGTCCCACGAAGTAGAGAAGAAAATCCATTACTTCAGCCTCGTTACGAAATTTATCATGATAGCCTCGTCAATGACCTCGTTGAAGGAGTAATCGCAGAAGATGTCCAGGAGATGGAAACCCTCTTTTTTCAGCAGGGACTTGATTTCCTCGACCCGGTAGATTCTCTGCCGGTGTTCCTCGACCCGTGTGGTTCCGTCCCTGTTCTGCACTGTGAAGACAGAGGATATCATCCTTCGGTCGCGGTCGTATTCATTGTTCCAGGTTATCCGCCTGCCATGATGGGTGTGCTCGGTCTTCCGGTTGTCGAAGAACCTCTTGATGTTGTATTCCGTAGTGATATCGAACATGAATATGCTTTTTGGGTGCATGACACCCCGGACGGATCTGAAAGCCTTCTGAATGTCCGCGGGGCGGAGGAGATAGTTGAATGTATCGTGAACGGAAAAGATGAAATCAAAGGTGGACTGCAGATGAAAATTGCGGATATCCCCGCATAGGATGTGGAAGTTCTTGTAGGCCCGGGAACGGGCCACGCGCAGCATCTCCATGGAAATGTCTATGCCGTAGATGTCGAAGTCGTCATGGGAGAATTTGGCCCCGAATTTCCCTGTGCCGCAACCCAGCTCCAGGATGGTGTGAGGATCGGGATTGTATCGGAAGATGAGGCTGCGCAGATAACGGTACCATCGGTCGTAATCCACGTGACGGAGGAGGTAGTCGTAGGCCGGCGCTACCAGGCTGTAGGGCTTCATCATCATTTTTGTTTCCTGTAATCCAGGATGTCCAGGAAGGCCTCGATGCGGATGTCCATGGTTTCCGTGACGCGGCTGGGAAGGTCGCCCTGAATCGTCAGTATTGGAAGATCAATTTTGCCCCTGAGCACAATATCCTCGATCCCGCGGAAACAGAAGGACTGGATATAATGGATGAGACCGTCGAGCCGTCTGCGCTGAATCTCCCTGGTGATATCCTCCAGGCGGGCGTATATGCCGTAGGGATAGGTGTAATGCGAATAGGCCTCCGCCAGTGAGCCTGTGAAGGGAAGGGAGAACTGCCGCTGGACCTCGCTGAAAAGGACACGGGCCTGAGCGGCTTCAATGCGGCCGTAGAGGTCCTTGATGATGGGGGGCACTCCCAGGTATCCGAGGCGCAGGGCAGGGGGACGGGGGGCCGCACTTCGATCTCGGCGATCTTCTCCTCCAGGCGGCGGGAGAAGGCGGCGATATCCCCCTCAAAATCACTGGAGGAGAGCTGAAAGAGCTGTACCTCTTCCCCCGTGGCTTTGTGATCCCGCCAGAGGAGTTCATCCAGGTAATGAAGGCGGGACCTTATGGCATCCATCTCCTTCTTCCTCTCTTCCGCCGCTTCCAGAGTGGTTCCCAGCCTGGAAGCCAGTCGCCGCATCTCCCCTTCCAGGAGTGCCGGGTCGGGGCTGTGAGGATAGGCGAAGGGTATGACCTCCACCCCCTTCAGGGTCAGAACCTCCATCAGGGCCAGGGACTCTGAGCAGTCGCCGCCGATGACGGTCACGACGGCATCGATGCCGCGTTCCATGGCGACCCCGTAGAGTCCGCAGATCCAGCTGCAGGTGGTGTCGGGGAAGCCCTCCATCTTGGCCCGGCGCAGGAAACGCATGGGGTCCTGATCGGTCATGAACAGGTTGTTGAGGTCCACCGGCACGGCCCCCGCGGCGAAGAGGATTTCCGAGGGAATGGTCGAGGTGATGCCGATCTTGCGGGGGGTCATGATGCCTTCCCCTCCTTGCAGGCCGGGGATAGCCCGGTCGGGAAATCCTTGATCCGGTCTGCCGTTTCCGGGTACAGGACATCTCCCCCGGGCTGCAGCGTTCGGGTCAGGGGTGCGACAGAGTCCTGTGACGGCCGGTCATCCATGAAAGCCTCCGTAGCGGATATACTGGAGTGATTAAACTACCACCCCCCTCGGTTGACAAGCAGATTTGCTCCAGGATGCTACTTTTCTCGACGGATCGAGGGGTTCATGGTTTTTCGATATAGAGGTTTTGTCTTGACGGAGAGGACCGGGGGGTTTAGATTTTTTCTTTCTGCACCGTAGAATACACCCCTCCACGGGGCCGGGAGGAAGAGCATGGCCAGGATCAGAATGGATTTCGGAGATATCACTCTCTGGGGGAGAATCGGAGATGACCCTGTGGGGAGGAAATTTATTGACTGCCTCCCCCGGTCCGTGGATCTGACCCGATGGGGACAGGAGCTCTACGGGCCACTGGGGCTGGACCTGGGGGAACATCAGCCCGTGCCCGACGTTCCCTCGGGAGGAATCGCCTATTCCCGCAGGGGAGGGTATCTCTGCCTCTTCTTCGGTCAGACGCCCGCCTGGCCGGTGGACATCATCGGCAGGATGGAAGAGGGCTGGAAGGATTTGGATGAAAGGGGGGATCTGTCCCGGGTGACGATCAGCAGGGCGGAAGAATGATCACTCTTCCGCCTCCCTCCGGAAAATCCGGCCGGTTTCGACGGCACGTCGAATAAGAACCGCAACACGGAGGCCGCCGTTTTGAAAGGGGATCTTCCTTTCCCAGGTCAGTCCCAGTGCCGCCTCGCATTCCCGATCGGGGACAATCACCGCCCATCCGCATTCCTTTCCATAGGATTTCAGGACAGCGCCGATTTTACGGTACAGGCGGGGGGGCGATTCCCCGGTGTCTAGACGCTTTCCGTAGGGCGGGTTGAGAACGAGCAGTGCCCTGCGGCCGGAGGGTATGACCGGCGGTTCCTGAAAAAAATCCCTGCGGTGAACTAGAATGCGGTCTGCCAGGCCCGCTGCCGTAAAGTTGTCCAGAGCCGCCTGCAGTGCCTTCCCGCTCTTGTCTGCATATTGGACGATCCCGTCCATGCTAGGGGGGGATTCTTCCTGGAGACATTTCCTGAGATGAAAGAAGGCCGGGGACCTGAAGGCCGGCCAGCTCTGGAAGATGAAATCCCGCGTCAGCCCGGGAGGAGTCCTCTGATAGAAACGGGCTCCCTCCAGCGAGAAGACCCCGGAACCGCCCATGGGATCCAGGAGCAGATCGCAGCGGTCAAGTCCCGCCTCCCGCAGGATGAGGGCCGCCAGGGTTTCCCTCAGGGGCGCCTCGGTAACATGGGTCCTGAGATTCCTTCGGTAAAGGGGTTCGCCTGATGTGTCCAGGCTCACGGTGCAGACATCCTCTTCGAAGCGGAGAAAGACGGTCTGACAGGGGGATAGTTTCCCCTCGGGAAGCGTGCCGGCAAAACCTTGGGAGGCAAGCCGCTCAGACACGGCTTTGGCGGCGAGTTCCCGGAGCATACCGGTGTGCCGGAGACGTGAGCGGCGGCAGGTGATGCTGAAATCGACCAGTGTGCTAGGGGCCAGATGGAGCTCCCAGGGTATTTCTCCCATACGTTTCCGAAACCGGCTTTCGTGCAGAGCCTTGAAGGCTCCCAGGCGGAGAAGCAGGCGGGTGAGGGTGGCAGAGCAGAGATTGATCCGATAACTGTCGATGAGACTGCCCTCGAATTCCAGGCCTCCCGGAACCTGCTGCTTTATCTCCGCGACACCCATTTCCTGCAGTTCCTGCCGAACCGCTTCCTCGAATCCGGGCTGAAAGACCGCGAAGTAGCGGTGGCTGCCGGCAATGACATGGCGGCGTATCCGGCGCTCCAGGGATCGGGATGTTTGCTCTTCCATCAGTTTCTGCGTTTGAGGACCGCCAGGGTCTCCACATGGGAGGTCTGGGGAAACATGTCATGCGCCTCGAAGCTCTCGAGGTTGTACTCCTCCAGGCCGAGCCTGTCCTCCCTGAAACTGGCGGGGTTGCAGGAGAGGTAGAGTATCTTCTCCGGAGCCAGTCTGCGGATCTCCCTCAGCACCTTGGGGTGCATCCCAGAGCGGGGCGGGTCCAGGATGAAGGTGTCATACCGTCCGGTGTCCTCCTTCAGAAAATCCAGGGCGTCAGCGCATCGGAATCCGGCGTTTCCTGTTCCGTTGAGCTCCCTGTTCCGGCCGGCCATTTCCACCGCTTCGGGCACAATCTCCACCCCCGTGACGCTTTCCGCTTTTCCGGCTACAAAAAGGCTGATGCTGCCCACGCCGGAGTAGAGATCAAGCACGCGTCCCTTCACCTCCTCCCGAATTTTCCTGTAGAGAGCCAGGGAGACGGAAGAGTTCGATTGGAAGAAGGAGTTGGGTCCGTAACGGAAGGTGATGTCATCGAAGCGTTCTTCGATGCTCCCCCCCTTGAGGGTTTCCATGATTTCCCCGTAACTAAGATCCGCCTTGCCCTCGCTAAGAATGAGGGAAACCGAGTCGGCCCCGCTCAGAGCCGTGTCGAGACATGGCTGAAGAAGGTTTTCCCTCCGCGAAATCACGAAGTTGAGCATGGTCTGGCCCGTGTAATATCCCTGACGCAGGACGACATAGCGCAGATAGCCCGTGTGATTCAGATAATTGAAATCCTCTACCTCCCGGAGAAAGGGGCGTATCGCTTTTAGGAGACTGTTGGAGCGCTCCTGGGTTATGGCGCAGGATTTGATGTCCACGACATGGCGGAAGCTGCCGGCCTTTCTCAGGCCGATCTTACCGAAGGCCGTTACAAAATCCATGCGGTTCCGGTAACGGTAGGGCTCTTCGCCGATAACGCGCTCCACCGGGGCCACGTCCTCCAGGAGCAGGCGGAGATAATCCCGCTTGAGAAGGAGCTGATCAGGGTAAGGGACGTTCTGAAGAAGGCATCCTCCGCATTCGGGGAAATGAGCGCAGGCCGGTTTTTCCATTGAGGCGTAGTTCTCTGCCAGTTCCCGAAAAAGACGCCTCTTCCTCTTCTCCTTTTTCATGCCGGGGAAGTACCCGTGTCCAGGAGCCGGAGTATGGTTTCAACGTCGAAGGGTTTGGGTATGAGGAGAAGGTTGTCCCGCTGCACGGATGTGTCGATGATGTCGTCGCTGCCGTAGATGATCAGTATCATCTGCGATCGCGAAAAGGCCTGCAGGAATGCCTCGAAGCTGTCGAAAACCTGATTGACCGCGTTGATGTCCGCGATGAGGGGTTTGTCCTGGAAGATTGGGGCCATGGAACTCATGTTGAAGAGCGAGAGTTTCTCAACGGAATACCCGCTGTCCTGGAGGGTTTCCAGGAGCACCATCTCGATGATGATATCCTCCACGCAGAGGACCACGTGACCCTTCTCCTCCTGGCGTGACGCGTTTTCCTCCTCTTTGCGCATCTCTTCGATGGTTTTAATCATCGTGGCTGATGGGAAAGAGAGGCGAAGGGTCAGAGCGCTGCTGCCCTGGAGTCCGTCGATCGAAACTACACCGCCGATGCTGCGCAGACTGTCCAGAGCCGAGCTCAAGCCGATGCCGATGTGGTACTGCCCGTCTTCATAGTAGGAGTAGAAGATTTTCATAAGTTTGGAAACGTCCGGAACGTTCTTCTTTAAATTCCTGAAGCTGAGGTCGATTTTTACGCTGGAGTATTCCTCGTAGAGAAGGATCTCGCAGTGGGAATCATCACCCAGGAAATTATTGAGGGAGAGAAAGATGTTCAGTATGGAATCCCGGAAGGTCTGCCGGGATGTTTTAATATAGGGGTCGGGAGCGCTGGCGCTGATATCAATACGGGACAGGCTCAGGAGCGATTGTACATCATCGGTTATGTCCCTGAGTATGGCCGTCAGTTCGATTTCCTCGTATTTCTGTTCTACCAGGGACTTGCTCATCTCCTTCTGCCGGTCGAAATAGAGATAGGAAAGGGTCACTAGGGAGTTGAGGACCTTTTTGTACTCCTCCGGGACTGATTGTCCGAACCATTTTTCCGAGTTGAAGGCGAGCTGGTCTATGTTCATGTGAAGGACCTGAAGAAAGGTTGAGTTCATCAGCTCATATTCATAGATGAGATTCTTGATGGACTGCTGGATGATGTTTTCGATCGTTTTTCTGTCCATTTCAGATCATCGGTCTTTGTCGATTGCCCGCCGGCATAAGAGGCGGATTGTATTGTAAAGATATCCCAACATGGGGGATGTTCATGAAAAAATGGGAAAGCACGCTATCGTATCTCCACCTTGTAGGGATAGAGGTAAAGGAATTTCTCATCCTTGTAATAGACCCATTCGTAATTCTTAAGGATCGCCCTGAAGGGATAGATGATGGATCTCTCCCCGTTACCGTTGGAAAAGAGCTCCATCAAAAAGGGAAGCTTCTTCTGGGGAAGGGTCACCAGACGGCATTCTCCCCTGATTCGGGCCAACTGGCGGGCGTATTCCACCGCCGGGAGAAGACCGGCCAGGGTGTCGACCAGTCCTTTGTCCCGGGCCTGTTTCCCTGTAAAGACCCGCCCTTCTGCAACCCGTGGGATGTCGGATTTGGACAGGCTGCGCCCCTTCATGACCACGCCGGTAAAGCGCTCATAGGCGTAATCCACGCCCTTCTGCAGAAGCTCTCGTTCCCTGGGGGTGAGATCCCTGGATTCGGAAAAGAGATCGGCAAATTCGCTCATCTTGATGACATCCTTGTTGATGCCCAGTTTTTCATAAAGACGTTTGAGGGATATCTTTCCGCTGATAACGCCGATGGAGCCGGTGATGGTGCCCTCGCTGGCAAAGATCCTGTCTCCAGTACTGGCGATGTAGTAGCCTCCCGAGGCGGCCACGTTCCCGAAGGAGAAGACCACCGGTTTGGGATACATCTTTTTATAGATCAGCAGGTACTTCCACATCAGGTCCGAGGCTGTGGCGGAACCCCCTCCCGAATTGACCCGGATTACAACCGCCTTGATGCTTCTGTCGGAGAAGACCTTCAGCAGAAGGGCCCGGTAGGTCTCATCGCCGATGTTGTCCGGGGTCAGCTCGCCGGAATCCCGGGTTTTACCCCGAATGATGGAGCCGTTGACGTGAATCACGGCAATGGAGGGGAAGGGACCCCATTGATAGACCTTCCGGTTCTGCTCCACGTAATCCTTGAGGGGGATGACGGCGGCGTTGAATCCCTGCTCCTTGAGAATGCTCTTTTCCGAACTCTCGGGATAATCCAGGCGGTCGATAAAACCGGCGCGCAAGGCCTCCCCGGGTCGCATGAAGCCTTTGGAGAGGAGCTCTTCCACCCGAGCCCTGGGGATTTTCCGTGAGTCGCTGATGGCCCCGAGAAACTGATCGTTGAGGTCCTTCAGGAGAGTAATCATGTTCTCCTTGAACTCCTCGGACATGTGCCGCCGTGTAAAGGATTCGTTGAAGGACTTAAACTTGCCCTTACGTACGGACTCGAGTTTGACTCCTACTTTGTCCATGACGTCCTTGAAGAAGTAGACCTGGGCGGATAGTCCCGTTATCCAGAATGATTCTGAGGGATTGAAATATATACGATCCGCCGCGGAGGCGAGGTAGTATTCCTTGTTGCCCGAGCTGAGAAGTATGGCATGCACCTTCTTGCCTGTCCGCCGGAAGTTGAGCAGCTCCTGACGGATCTCCTGCACCTGGGAAAAACCGAGATTGGAGGAATCGATCAGCAGGATGATTCCTCTGACGCTGTCGTCCTGGCCGGCGTAGCTTATGGAGAAGAGTATGTCCTGATAGCAGAGGATGTTGCGACCCATGAGGCTCTGGGTTTCTATCTCCGATATCTCGTTGGCGATCTTGATCTTCAGTATGTTTTTCGGGAGTATGATCGTGGATTGGAAGACCTCCCCGGTGAGCGTGAGGCCGAACTGGGAAGAGCCGGGATGATTTCCGCCCTTCGTCATCCCGAAATAATCCACAACGGCTGTGGTGCTTCGTGTTTTACCGAAATCGAAGGGGAGCCGTATCCCGAAGGAATAGTACTTGCCCGACTTCGTGCTGGCGAAGAGGGACATGTCCCGGGGCAGGTAGAGCTGCGCGGAATAGTAGTAGTCGGCCTCCTTTATGGGTTTCCCCTCGGTCCTCACGGCGTCTGCCGAGAGGGTGAGGTAATGATCGAAGGGTCTTACGGACAGGGAATAGGTGTCGGTTCTCTTCAGGGGTTCGCCGTTCAGGTCGGGATGGTTGATGTCCCGCAGGGTGTAGCCCAGGGAGAGGAAGGATACGGGCCGCAGAAGAAGACCGAAGTTCCAGGAGCGGTAATGATCATACGCCTCATAGGGACTGCTGGTGAAGGAATACCCCCCCCCGAAACCGAAGGTGTTGTTAAAGAAGAAGCCCCGGCTGATATTGAAATATTTCGTTCTGGCCGGATCTGCGGCTTCTTTCTCGGCGCTGTAGAGGTTTTCCAGCCAGGCATAGGAGAACGAAAAACCCAGGGTGTTGAGAAGAACAAGATGGTTGCCCCGGTCCGTATCGTTGAGTCGCATGTAACGGTAGGAGAGCGCCGTCGAATCCGAGGTGTCGGAAAAGACGGGATTGATCAGGGGCGCGTATTCTCCGTCGGTGTAGCTGGCTGAGGAGAGAGGGACAGGAAGGGTAAAGGGATTTTCGGATGCCCGCAGTGTCCCGGCGAAAATGAGGACCAGGAAGAGAAGTGTGGCGCCAGCAGCCAGGGCGGATTTAAAGAATCTGAAGGGCAATGAGGGTGATGTCATCTTTGATGGCCTCGGGATTGAATTTATTAAATCCGTCAACTACGGCGTTGATCTTGCCGTCGATGTCGGAGTTTATGTTGTCGCTCAATATCTTCAAGAGATTTTTTTCCGTAAACTCCCTGTTTTCCTGGTCGTCGAAAATCTCCACGGTCCCGTCGGTGTAGAGAATCATCTCGTCGTCCCTTTCGAAGGTTATCTTGGAAGCGAAATAATTGGCCCCAGGATCGGCACCGATGATCTTTGAGCGTCCCTCGAGGCTGGTGATCTGCTTTTTGCTCCTTCGCATGAGGATGGGCGTGCAGTGCCCCGCGTTGATGTAAGTGAACTCCCGGGTCTCCTTGTTGAAGATGCCGGCAAAAAGGGTGATCAGCTCGGTGCCCTTGTACCGGTGGTTGAGGAAGTGGTTGATTTCCTCGATGGCCTTTTCGATGGAACGCTTCTCCCGCAGCATGGCGTGGATGAGGCTGTTGGTCATTGAGAGAATCATGGCTGCGGAAAGTCCGTGGCCCGAAACATCGCCGATGATTATGGCGGTGCAGTTCTTGTCGAGGGTGATGAAATCGAAATAATCGCCGGTGACTTTGAGGAAGGGCCTGTTGTAGAAACTGATGCGCAGCCTGCTCTTTTCCGGCGCTTTTTTGGGGAAGAGCCGCATCTGTATGAAGGAGGCTATGTCGAGCTCTCTTTCGAAGTGGCGTTTCTGTATGTAGTTACGGAAGAGGCGGTCGTTCACGAATAGCTGACACAGCTGTAGGGATACCGTTTCGAGGTAGTGTATATCTATCCCGGAAAAAAGCTCTCGGTCGGCCTTTTCCCCCACGAGAAGGGCTCCCAGCAGTTCCTGTTCCACGAAAACCGGTATGATGAGAATGACGTCCCGGGCTTCGAGGAATTGGAGGATCCTCTGCTCGAGGAGGGAGTTTTTGATCAGGGAGTACCGGTAAATGATGCTGCGGTTTTTCGAAAAGTAGCTTGTTAGGTCCGAGTCCTCGGCGAAGAATTCCAGGGAATCGCTCTGTGCGCTTTCCGCGGCGGTGAAGGGCTGGAAAAGAGCCATCTTTATGGTCGGCAGGCCCATCATGTGCCGGATCTCGGAAAATATCATGTCAATTTTCAGGTGCACGTCCTGCGGTGAAGAAACCAGTTCCGCGATGTTCTGAAGGGATCGGGAGTACTGATCCCGGTTGAAGAACAGGACGTTGCTTATCTGCCTCTTGGTGATTCGCTTCAG
>CALCJG010000198.1 GCA_937967705.1 uncultured Spirochaetia bacterium | reverse complement strand
ATGGGGATCAGCAGAAAGGTGATCCCGATGCCCACCAGTATGCCCGCGGTGTAGTCAAGCAGCAACAGCAGGGGGAGATAAAGAAGAGTAATCCCCTTAAGGACGTTCATGACCTTGTGTATCGTCCGGGTGTATTCTTTTGTGTCCAGAAATGCCTGGGTAAACTGTATGATGGCCAGAATCAGGAAGCCCTGCGTAAAGGATATAAAGTGTACCGGGGGCGGGTCTGTTACACAGGATAATAACTGATACAGGAATCCGCTCTGGCCCAGTTGGAAGACGGCCATGGCCAGAATATAGAGAATATAATGGAGATAAGGCCGGTCCTTGATGGAGAGGAAGAGAAAGAAATTGTAGAGGATCATGATGAAAAGAATCCCGTAGTAGAGCCCCAGGATGAACTGTTCCAGGTAGATGTTCTCCTGAAATGCCCTGGGGGACCAGAGAGTGAGGGGAAACTCCATCCGGTCGCTGTTTTGAAAACGCAGATAAACAGGGGTTTTTCCACCCTGGGGCAGGGAGAGTCGGACGATGAGGTTGCGGTGATCCAAGTCGCGTCCGGCAAAGGGAAGAAGGGAACCGTAGCGTTTTTCCACGAAACCACCCGGGCCGGGGGTATAGACGGTCATCCGGTCCATCAGGGGATAGTCCAGTTCCAGGAGCCAGAACCGGCTGCGGCTGCACCGGGAGTCGATGGAAAACCGTACCCAGTAGGCGGAAGAGGAAAACCCGAAGCTCGGCGAGGGCCAACTGCTGGGTCGATATCGCCCTGCCATCCCTGGGGAGGCCGCTTCGGAAATACTGAGCTTTCCGGAAGGGTCTTCCAGGATTTCCAGATGCAGCCCCAGGGAGTAGCGCTCCTTCCCGTCCGAGAGCAAAACATCTTCCGAAGCCCTGGCTGAGGAAATCATAAGGAGGAGAAGGGAACATATCAGGAGGAGATGGCGCACCGGGTTTATCTATCCTAAAAAAGTGAATAAATGGGCCTTTTTGACCATTCTCATATGTCCCATGGTTTTGTCAAGGAGAGAATAGGGGTTGCGGGACTTCATGGGAGGAGCAGTGGAGGGCCAGTTGGCATGGAAAAGCCCCCTATCGGACAAGGAATAAGCCTCATCCTTACTCAGGGCAGGAACATATCCGTGTGGGGATTGATGATCTCTTGACTCGTCGTTAACAGCCCGTTCCCTGCCGGGGGATTCTGGGTCCCGGCCCTGATTATTTTTTCCCTTCTCTCTTCACAAGCCTGCCGTTCTTGTAGGTCTCCACCAGTACTATGTTCCCCCGGCGGTTAAAGACCTCCCTTTTGGAGAGTTTGCCGTTTTCGTACGACTTGGACCAGAGGCATCTGCCGTTCCGCCGGGCGGAGCTGTAGCTTATAACGCCGTTGCTGTCATAGTGTTTAAATGTTCCATGAGCTGCGCCGTTCCTGTAATACTCCACCGCCATGAGTTTTCCGTTAGTGTGACGGCATGTCCTTTTGCCGTGAAGGAGGTCATTTTTGTAGTACTCCACGCAGGAGGGTTTGCCCTTGAAGTAGCTGATCGTTTTACCGTTCTTTTTTCCCCGTTTGCAGCGGTAAAAAAAGGTTACCCCGAAAGTGTCCTCTTTCTTGACGATTCCGTCCCGCTTGCAGTCCTTGTTCATTTCCCTGGCCAGGCGTTGTTTTCTTTTGTATTCCGCATCCCGGGCCAGGTAGTCCCGCCTCCAGTCTTCCAGCTTCTTCTTTTCGGCGGGGGTGAGATGGAACCGGGGGGGGACTCCGCGGTCGGTGCGCAGCAGCAGGTAGGATCTCAGGTTTGTTGTCGTGATATATTCGCGTTTTTTAAACTGTACCTGCCAGTTCTTATCCACATCATATGGGGTATATTCCGTTTTTTTATCCTTGGATGAAATGTCTCCGAGGCAGATGATCAGATTGCCGCCGGAGCTTCGTGCTTCCGCCATGAGATAACTGTGGCTGGGCAGGGCTCCCGAAGTGGTTGAAAAGTAAAAAGCCCCACGGGCGACAAAGTAGTATCCCTGCTTCATGTGTTGAATCAAGATCTCGTTCTCCCGCTCATAATTGATAATTGTTCCGGGATAGCAGTCGATGACCGTAACACTGATGGAGGGGGGGAGCGGACGGATGTTACCGTTTAGGGGGAAAACACCGGTCTGCTGCGTTGACGAGCAGAAAAGCCCCGGCGCCGGTCCCAGAAAGATAACGAGGATGAATAAAGCGGCCCTGAAGCGGGATGCGCCGAATGCTGAGGCATGATATGAGAGGGGTTTCATAAGATCCTCCGTCGATGATCTGGTCCATAATGGAATACCCTGTTACCGGGCAGGCTTTTTTGTTGAGCGCTGGCTTTATTCCTCTAAGTTATCATCGACGGCAGCGGGGGTCAATCGATTTTCCAGAAGTGCGTCATTGGGATTTAATGCCGGCCCAGGTCCCAGAATAATGCATCCTTTGATGTAGGGGGCTGGGGAGACCGACAGGACTGCATCCTGTCTGGCCCTTGTCTCAATGGGGATATGTGTTCCGGCGGGAAAGGCCTGGCTGTGCCCCGATGAAACAGGCTTGCTTTTTTCCGGGGATGATTCAGATTTACCCGATCAGTTTTGGCGGATAAAGTTCCGTCAAGGTTTAATCCTTAAAAGGTTTGAGATATTCCTTGCACGAGTACACCCTTATATATCTGGAAGACAACCGGCTTCTCCTGACTGATGAACCCTTCGGCGGCTGGCGGGAGGTGCAGGAGCGCTATCCCGGTTATCGAACGTCCCTGGAGTTCGGCAGCCTCGACGAGGTGCGGGATTTCCTTATGCAGGAATACGGCCTGACGAAGGAGGTCGCCGACCGGCTGACGGAGAATCTTTCGAGAGCACCCTTCGGTGCGGTGGAATTGAAATTTTGATGGAAGAGTCATAATAATTATCTTGCCGGTGTAGCCTTACCGGGGGGATTGTCTAATGGTCTGCAATTTATGTCGGGAGCGGAAAGCATCTCTCCTGGCACAAATCCTGTTTGGGAGGAAATATGAAAAAATTACTGTTGATTGTAGTGATGGCATTCTGCGCGGAATCTCTTATGGCCCGCGAGCCTTTTGGGATGAACCTGCGGATAATTCCCGGTGGACCGCTGAAGATGATTGAAGAAAAGATCAGAGTCCATCGAGTGAAAAGTTGCCGGGAGTATCGAATTGAGCTGATTGATGGAACAAAAATCAAGGATCAGACCGCCCTGCTTTCCTTTGATGGACAGGGGCGGCTCCTTGGGGAAATCGCATACGACAACAAAAAACCTCTTTCAAAAACCACCTGCCGATACGAAAGAGGACGTCTCGTTTCCTATGATTTTGAGGCTTTCGGAGGGGATGAGGATTCCTTCTCCTACGTATTCGGTTATGATGTAAAAAATCATATGAATAAACAATGCTGTGGAAGCGCTGAATTGCGTAATTATGGTTTTACCTATGATGTCAAGGGGCGTCTGATCGAAAGGAGGGGGAAAACCACTTCGGGAGAGGGTAAAGCATGGGAGGATGCCGATCGTTTCGCATACCGTTATAATGAACGGGGAAATCTGTCCACAGAAGTCTTTTATTATCGTGAAACGGAAAAGTACCGCAGAATCTTCTTCTATGAGGGTGGCAGGCTTGTCAGGGTGGAATTAAAACATAGGGATGGGTCCACGGTATATCGCTTTAAATATGACAGCAGGGGGCTTGTCAGGGAGATGGCTGAAAGCTCCCCGGGAGGGATGAAAACCTTCCTCTACGAATACGGTCTTTAGCGGAGCGCTGCCCCCACTCTTTACCCCCTCAGCCCCTCGGTGATGAGGGCGATGATCGCCGCCGTGCCGACGAGGAGGTTGACCGGCTTTACGGGGGGGCTGACCAGCAGAAAGACGCGGACAGGCAGGAGCCCCGAGGCCAGGAGGGCCGCCATGGTGTGTCCCCGGAAGTGTATGACCAGCAGGTCGTTCAGGAAGTCCGTGGAGAGGGAGAAGAGCCCGCACAGGATGAAGGGAAGTATAAGGATACGCATGGACCGGTGTGCAAAGAGATTATCCATCCTTTTGCCCGAGCCCGCCAGGAGGCCGGTGGCCAGGTAGCCGACGCAGGCCGCCAGAAAGGGCAGGGGGGATTTGATCATGAGGGAGTGGATCAGCGTGGCCAGAATGACCAGGGGCATGATGGCATAGTTGACCACAGTAAAGGCCGTGTGCATCCCCTGCGACGCTTTGCCCTCCCTCCGGCCGTCCAGCCGGGTCCCCAGATCCCATCCCGACATTACCATGAGCAGCCCCAGCACGGTGTTGATGAAGGCGTATCCCTGCAGAACGCCGCTGTCCTTGTACTGGGCGATGGCGAAGGGGAGGTAGAAACAGATGACCAGGGAGAGGATCAGCCCCAGGGGAAAAACGGCCCATGACGCCAGCCGGTAGAGCCCGTTTTCCCGGGCGTGTTCCCGGAAGTCGGCGTAGATCAGCGCGAGGTAGAGGGGGACGAGGATCTCCATCACCAGGAGGATGATCATCATCGGAAGCGGCGGGATCATCTTCAGAACGCTGGAGGCGCTGAAGAGGCGCATGAACACCGCCAGCAGGACAAAGAGGGTCGCGTCAAAGACGAGCTCGTCTATTCGGGCATATCGTTCCAGGGTTTTCAGGAATCTCTGCCGCATGGTCCTCGGGTTGTTCATCCGCGCCGGTATCGCGCTTTGGTTTACGGGGCTATTCAATGGCGGACATCTCCCGTTAATGGGGGGTGATGAGCGGTGTTCTGTCAATCCCCTTTTAGGCAGAGTGATCCCTTTTTCGGAAACATGCCGTCTCCGGGTGGAGCAGGCCCCTGCACCTGCCGGGGGCTTGACCGTACTCCCTGCCTGGGATCACTCTTACGACCGAGTCATCCGCGAAAGAGGATTGACATCACCCCCTTTCTTTGTCCATACTGGTCCTTCTGAGGTTTGGGCCGTCTTCATCGGCCTGCATTTCCGAAGCGAACAAGCGAAGGCCCCCTTGCCGTTCCCGGCAGGGGTGCCTCCTTCCCAAGGAGGAAATTATGAAGAAGACCCTTGCCCTTTACCTGACACTCTTCCTGACCGGCTGCTGTACGGGAACCCTCATCCCCGAGGTGAAACAGGAGGGTTTCAAAAACGGGGGGATCTATCTCCTGCATAAAAATCCCCGGGCGGGGGACTTTGCCGAGTTCCATATTGTGGGAAGGACCGTCATCGGGGGGACCCTGGAGATGGACTATTACTGGGAGGGGACCAAGACCGTGGAGATCCTCTCCGCCAGCGGGGGGCAGATACAGATCCGGGAATACCTGACCACAGACAGGCTGACGGCCAAAAAGAAGAGCCTGATGCAGGTTTCCCCCTCGCCGCCGATCACCCGCCTCATCACCACGGCCCCTGACGGGCTCATCACCGAGATGCGGGTAACCCACCTGGAAACCGGGGGACTGGTAAAACAGCGGATCGCCAATAAGGGTGAGAACGGCTACCTGGAATATAAGGAGCTAGGCAAGTCCGTTCCGGTCAGCCTGGAGGCGGGCCGGTTCAACACGAAACCCGTCTACTGCCAGGCCCGGCGCGGTTTTTCGGTAAAGAGCCTCCTGGTGAATCAGAACAATTTCTGGGACGAGCTCTCCATCCGCTACACCAGCGATGGGGTCATGTTCCGCACCGTCATCGAGCAGATGGTGGTAGCCGGAAAGTTCGATTCTTCCGTCAAGACCTCCCGCATGGCGCTCATGGTGGTTCAGAGCCTTACCCTGACCCCCTTCTTTACGGACCCCGCCTCCCTGGTGACCGGCGCCGGCAACGGGGGTCTCAGGGAGTATCTGACCGGAAGCGCTCTCCCGGGCAAGGAGAAGGCCTCCCAGGCGGCCGCCAAAAACCTCATGGATCTCACCACCAACTCGGCGCTCAACAACTCCTGGGTGGCCTATCTTAAACGGCAGGGGAACCGCTACGACCGGCGGTAAAGGGGAGAGAGACCTGTAGGAGTTGGGCCCGGCGCTGTCCGTACTGCCGCCCGGTCTTTACGGGGATTCGTTTTCGTCCGGAACGCTTTCGCTCGCCCGGAGGATGATCACCTGATTTCTGTCCGTTCGGATTCCCCGGGAGAGTTCGGGATAAACAAGCCTGCGGATCGATTCCAGGGCTGAGAGGTTCCGTCCGGGATCGCCCTCTTCTTTCCCCGGAGCGATGACGGTGAATCCTGCCCGGCCGGCCGTCTTCAGCTCGGACCTGTAGTGATCCCGCCGGAATTTTCTTCTCTCCCCGGCCGTCATTTCTGTTTTTTCCATTCTGTCAGCTCCTTGACGTCCAGCATGTCTTTTTCTCTTCCCGATGCCTGTTTGTTCTTTATTAAAGTGTCGAGGGAGATGTACGGGACCCTTTGCCGGTTGAGGGAGCAGTACCGCCTGTCGCTGTAAGCCTCGTCAAAGGAAACCCCGTCGATTTTTGTAATGACATCGATTCGAACCGGCGGCAGGCCGATCTGGAGTATGGTCCCCTCCTGCTCGAAGTCTTTTTCCGATACGCCCTGCAGGGGGGCGCCGAAATTCCTCAGGGCCCTCATGACCTTTATGGCGTTGTCCCGGTCGGGCCTTACGAGAATGTCGATGTCTCCCGTGGCCCGGACGTATCCGTTGAAGGCCATGGCGTAACCGCCCACGATGATGTAGAGGCACCCCGCCTCGTCGAGGGATTGTATCATGTCGAAAAAATCATCCTGAAGGCCCGGTGATTTCATGGAGGGAGTATGGGGCCCTTGAGGGATTATGTCAAACATAATTGACTGATGCTTTCCACCGGGGAACTCCTGCAGCGGTTGTCCGTGCGTTAGGAGCCGAAAGGTGTATAAATTACCCTGTTTGCTTCGGTAATCCCCTTCCTTACAGCTTGGAGCGGGGCACGACGATGACGGCGGTGGTTTTGGTGCTCGGCATGGCGGCGCTTTCCAGGTCTATCCGGCCCGTCTCCGTCCAGAGGGTGGGGATGTAGTTGGCCCCGGACTGAATTAATCCGCAGATAAATATGGATTTGCCAGCGGTTGTAATGCCTGTGGCCTGGGAGTTGGCCTCGGGAAAGACCACCAGCTTCTGGCCGTAGCAGTAATAGGCAGCATTGGTTCCGTACCGGCCACAGATGAAGATGGCGCTTCTGGTGGCGTGCAATCCGTAGTTATATTCGGTTGTGAAAGAAGCGTTAATGGGCAGTTCATTATTGCCTGGTTCAGAAACGATTATATCATCCCTCCAGATTTTAAACTGCGCTCCGGGATTGACTCCGGCAACGATAAGGCTATTTCCGGTAAAAGCCAGTTTTACTGTGTTATCATACCCACTTCCGCCTGTGAGATCGATTCGAATGCCATTCCTCCAGTAACAGCTATGATTGTTTGACCCATTATAAAAATATCCGCTGATAAATAAGGTGTCGTTTTTCTTTCTTATTTGATAGGCTTTTGTGGAATTGCTGTTATCGATTGGAAGCAGTGAAATGAGCTTGTCTGTGTTGATCCAATAGCAATAATGATTAATGCCGCCCGAGAATGAGTTTCCTGCTGTGAATACGATGCCTCCTTCAACAAAAAGAGAGGTGATGGTAGCAGATCCACCTGCACCTGGATAAACGCTTTTAAATGCAGTATCCTCCCAATAACATGGAAGAGATGTCATATAGTATCCTGCTGTATAAACCTTCCCGTCGGAAAAAGCGATGTCCCATGCCAGAGAGGGTGTGCCGGAGGAGGGAAGGCTTATGCGTGTGACCGCCCCGTTCTCCACCCGCCAGTAGCAGGCCTGGCCGTTGTACTGACCCGAGATGAGCACCACCGCGGTGGCGGTGTCGAGGAATTCCCCCTCTCCGGATGAGCAGGAGAAAAAAGTAACAAGACAACCGAGAAGGATGAGAAGGAACAGCCTGCTTCGCGACATAGAGCATCACCCCTGAGAGGATCAGTGCCTGCCGCATGGGGAACCCGGTGGAAAATAATGAACCCCGGGGGGTCCTTTTGCGTCATGCTTCCGATTATAGTAGAAGAATGTAAGGCATCCGACTGCTTTTGGCAATCCTTTTTTTCGGTAAGTCCGGGATCGCCTCTCCTGTTTTTCCCGGCATGCCTGTACCGCCTCGCGGGGAGCTTTTTCCGGAATAAAATCGGGGAGTCCCGCCTAAATGCGACAGAATGCCGCCTTATATGATGCATAAATATGTCAAAATATATTTGACGTATGCAAATAATTGATGTCTGATTGTTGCATGGATGGGGCGGTTCGGGAAAACAGGGATTTCATTCCCGGGGATGGCCCTGGTAAAAGGGAGAGAGACAGAGAGGAGGGAAGGGATATGAAGAAAAGTAAAACGGTATGGTCGTTGATCCTCGCGCTGGTGATGACAGGGGCGCTCGCTTCCTCCCTGGCGGCATCCGGCGTAGGGGCGGTGGTCTGGTATGCCAAATGGGATCCGGCCTGGGATGACATGATGAAAAACCCTGACATCGAGGGAACCAGTGGTAATTACTTCGAAATGGATCCCTCATGGATGTACGGGCCTACCCTGTCGCTGGATATCACCGATACCTGGAAAATTTCCACTACGGCCCTCTTCGGCAATTATGAATACAGGTCCGGCTATACCGATTCCACTGGAAAGAAAAGGGTTTTTGAGGGAAAGGAATTCAAGTGGGATTCGGACTTGACCCTTCAATATAAATACAGCAGTTATATGTTCTTCTTTGGAGGCCTGAAGTATCAGGGTTACAAATCGCAAACGGATTTTGTGCGTCTGGGCAGCAGCGATCAGGAGTTATCGAGGGTCAGCAGTAAGGCCAAATATTATCAGTACGGTCCGGGACTGGGGGTCGGGTTCAACCTGCCTCTCTGGGGCCCCACGTCCGTTGTCTACAATATAAATTTTGTTGCCCAGTACGCTACCGACGATCAGGAGGAGGACAAAACGGCGGATTACTGGGTGTACGGGATCAACACCCTGCTGGGGCTGGCGTATTATTCCAAAGCCCTCGATACCTCCTTCCTCCTGGGGGGCAAATACCAGATGTTTCACTGCAAGGGACAGGATGGCTCGGATAACGAGAAGAATAACGGCAAGAACGATTATTTTTACGGGGTGATTGTTTCCGCGGTTTATAACTTCTGAAATAGGAAGGGAAGCCGGCGGAGGGAGATTTTTAAGGTATCCTCTGTCTGGTTTTAGGGCATTTGGAAGCGGAACTTGTGTGCATAAAGTTCTTCTTGTTTTATCAGTTCGGCGATCATTTTTGTTGGTGTTGCAGATGTCTTGATTGCAGGTTTTCCGGGAAACGAATTGATTTCCCTCTTCCTTTCTGGTGCGGTAATGATAATCAACAAACTCTTGTCCCGGAGGACGGTCTATTTTCTCTCAGGGACCAAAAATACTCTTTTCCCCCAGGCCTCTGCGTGTGTGTTTTTTGTGCGCGCTTTTCAGCTCGGTATGGTCCATGAGCCCGTACTGGCTGAGAATGGCCTCCCAGATGGGCTGGTTCATGATGGTCAGGAGGGCGATGTTGACCGGTTTCCTGAGTCGGCTGCCACTGGGCATGGCAAAGGCGAAGGGGATGTTACCGAGGGCTGCGGGCTTTACGAAGATCCTGCGGCGGTATTGGTTTTCTGCATAATAATTCAGCGTTACCTCGTCGAAGAGAAAACCCTCTATCCTCTTTTCCAGGAGGGCTTTGATTGCTGACTGATCGTCATCATAGAGCTCGTAACGGCCGCCCAGGGAGCGTATGATGTCATCTGCCACATCGTCGCGAACGGTGCCCAGATGCATCCGTTCCAGCTGCGGGACGCTCATGTAAAAATCCTCGCGGCTCTGTGCCGTCAGAGAGGATGTGAGAGAGGCGATGAAGGCGCTCAGGGCCAGGGCGCAGAGGAGCATCCAGGCCAGTCCTATAATGCGGCCGGTAAGGGTTCTCAGGGGTACGCCGAAACAGACCCCCGAGGCGAGGGTGGAGCCCACCCAGTATATGCCGGTGCCGATGCCCCGAAGCGTGCCTTCCCCGGCAAAGTCCGGATTGGACCGCCGTTCGACGAGCCAGAAGAGGAGCCCGGCCAGGAGAAGGATCGCGCCCAGAACGGCCAGCACCTGCAGGGTGCTCCAGCTGAAGAATATCTTCATGGCTGCGAACCAGGGATGGTCCTGGGGTTTGATGGTGGCCACTGCTACACGGGAATGACCGAAGGGCATGGAGAAGTCGACGTTTTTCTCCTGGGCCGCGGTTATGTGGATGGCGGCCACCGACAGGTCGAGACGTCTCCCCTTGAGTTCTTGCAGTATCCGCCCGCGGCTCATCTCAACAAATCTGTAGTCCCACTTCAGCTCCTGGCATATCTGGCGCCAGAGATCGGCATTGAGGCCGATCCAGCGGCCGTCCCGGTTTTTATAGGTGTAGGGGGGGTCCTGCAGCAGGCCAACACGGAGCGGGGTCTTCCCGCTTTCTTGCTTCTCCTCCGCTCTCAACGGGGTGATCATGAGGCAGTGAGCAGCCATGATCAGGAAGAGGGTGAAAAGGGTGATGGTTTTTGATAAGGTTGCCTTCATGAGAATACTCGGATCCCATAAGATCATCTGTTCTCTAAATTGGAACCACAAAATGAGAACAGACCGTATTTTTTCCGGCTTGCCCCATGGACCGATGTTCCCGCTTTCGGTCCCCCACCCTAAAAAAATCATTTATTGGTTGACGGATGGGCGACAAATGGGTATATTGATAATGATAATTATTTTCATTTAGAGGTGGCACTGGTGAGACGAAGGGGTGGCTGGTGGCAGGATCGGTTTCAGGACAGGGGAGCCAGAATAACGGCCCCGAGGGAACTGGTAATCGAAATCCTGCAGGAAACCAGCGATCACATGAGCGCTTCGGATGTGTACATCAAGGCGCATGAGATCAATCCCGGAATCGGGCTGACGACGGTGTACCGGACGCTGGAAATGCTGACGGAAATGGGCATCGTGCAGAAAATTGAATTCGGGGACGGAAAGGCGCGATTCGAGATCGTCGACAGCCCCGGTGGAAAGAAACATCATCATCACCTGATCTGCCTGAGATGCAAGGCTATTGTGGATTATACGGAATTCATGGAGGATGAGATGGAGTATATCAAGAAAACCGAAGGGAAGCTTGCTAAGAAATACGACTTCGAGATTACCGATCATGCGATCAGCTTTTTCGGATTTTGCAGAAAGTGCCGGTAGAGGAAAATTTTTTATCTTTTAAATGAAAATGAATATCATTATTATTATTTATAAGGAGGTATGATATGCCAGGCGGAGATAGAACGGGTCCTCTTGGAAATGGACCCATGACGGGACGGGGTGCCGGTTACTGCGGAGGTTACAGCGGTCCCGGTTACACAAACAATGGTTTTGGTGCCGGCTTAGGGAGAGGTTTCGGAGGCCGGGGCAGGGGGCGCCGGAATGCCTTCTTTGCCACGGGCCTGCCCCGCTGGGCCAGGGGTTTCTGGGGTTACGCAGGCGCCGGATATTCCGGTGAGATCACCCCTGAGAGCGAGGTAGAGCTTCTCAAGACGCAGTCCGAGTTCTTCCGCAAACAGGTGGAGGCTCTTAACGAGCGGATTCAGGAGCTGGAGGAGATCGTGTCGAAAAAAGGCGGTGCCTGAACGGTAAAGGCCGCCGGAGAGGGAAAGGACCCTTCGCCGGCGGCCGTTTCTCTTAAAACGGCCGAGATAGGCCGGATAACATTGAAGGATAGAAGGAAAATGAAGGCTTTTATCGATAAAAGTATGTGCAGCGGCTGCAGGATCTGTACGGATGAGTGTCCGCAGGAGGCCATCGCCATGGAGGAAGTGGCCGCAGTGAAAAATGATCTCTGTACGGGATGCGGTCTGTGCGCCGAGGCCTGCCCATCCGGCGCGATTTCAATGAAGAAAGATAATCCAGGAAGGAGGTCACATGAGAGGACAGGGTAAAGGACAGGGCGGCGGTAAGGGAGAGGGCCGTGGGTCCGGGAGCGGCCGCGGACAGGGTTCCGGGAAAGGCGGTTCCCGGGGTGCCGGCGGTGAGTGCGTGTGCCCCTCGTGCGGGGGTGTGTATGCGCATCAGCGGGGTGAGCCCTGCACGGACAGGGTCTGTCCCAGGTGCGGTGTTCCCCTGAGGCGAAAATAAGCGATGCGGTCCAGTCTTGAGTGCCTGCCCTGTCTTGTGAGGCAGGCTGTTGATGCGGTTGGTCTTGTCGTGGACGATGAAATCAGGCGGGAGTCCGTAATGAGGCTTGTTTTTCGGGAGCTGTCCGGAATGGATTTCGGCCAGCCTCCGCCTGTTGTGGCGCAGGGTATACACCGTCTGCTCCGGCATGTGACGGGCGCGGAGGATCCCTTCAGGCGATCCAAGGATCGCTTCAACGCCATGGCTCTGGAACTCCTTCCGGCCTTTGAAAGGAGGGTCGCGGAATCGGCGTATCCATTCGGGGCTGCGGTCCGTCTGGCCATCGCGGGCAACGTCATCGATCTCGGAGCCAAGGGTAACCTCACGGAGGATGATGCGTTCTCGGTCGTGGACAGGGCCTTCGAGGAGCCGGTGGAGGGGGATGTCGAGGAATTTCAAAACGCCGCCTTTTCGGCAGGGAGCATTCTCTACCTTGCCGATAACGCCGGCGAGATCGTTTTCGACAGGATTCTAATCGGGCTCCTGCCGGCCGGACGGGTGACCGTGGCCGTGCGGGGAAGGCCGGTGATAAACGATGCGGTGGAGAGCGATGCCGCGGCTGCCGGGCTGGATCGGCTGGCGCGGGTTATCAATAACGGTTCCGATGCTCCCGGCACTGTTCTGAGGGACTGCTCGCAGGAGTTCCTTGAGTGCTACCGCCGCGCGGATATCGTCATAGCAAAGGGGCAGGGTAATTACGAAACGCTCTGTGATGAAAACCGAAACATCTACTTTCTCTTCAGGGTCAAGTGCCCGATCGTCGCTTCTCACAGCGGTTTTACTGCCGGTACGCATGCGCTTGTACGGCGTCGGGAGGCGGGGGCGGTTGGGACTTAGTCGGCAAGGGAAAACCGCTCCCTCCTGTGCGCCGTAATCAGTCCTCACCGACGGCTGGCGCCGGGGATGCTTCCGGGTCGACCCGCTTGAGGGGCAGGGTAAAGCGGCGCAGGAATGACCGGACGAAAAGCTGTATTCTCGAGGAGAGGGGCCTGGTAATCCGGTCTCCGTAGGCCTGCAGCACCTCTTCAGGTATGTAGTGGAGCTTAATCCCCTTGAACCGGCTTGTGAGGGAGAGGGTTATGTAGCACCCCGGGCAGTTGACCGCAAGATCCCTCACCCCGGTCTGCCGAACCTCGCGGTATTTTATGTTCTGCTCCTTGAAGAGGCTCGATGGCATATAGAGGGTTCTCAGAACGCTCACGGCTCCGCAGGAGAGGTTGCGCTCACCGTTATGCGGAAGGTCGAGGATTTTTGCTCCCGTGGAGGCATAGAGATCCCGGAGACTCCCGGCAAAGCCCTGCCCGAGTTCGCTCACGTAGCAGGATTCGTGCAGGGCCGTTTTCAGGCTCAGCGGTTTCTGCAGGCGCAGGGCCCCGGCTTTCCTTTTTTCGTCCAGCCATTCATAGAGGGAGATGAGCCGGAAAGGGAGCTTCCTGCCGTAGACCCGGGGCAGGATGTTGGAGAGGTAGTTGTAGCAGGAGCCGCAGTAGCAGACCATCGTTTCCGTTTTCAGCTTTTCGAAAGCCTTCAGGGTTTTTTCAATGGTGCGGACGTAGGCCTTCCAGGAGCCGAGGCGGTAGGCCAGTTCCCCGCAGCAGAGTTCCGGCGGTCCGTACTTCGGCAGATCCCGCATAATCTCCGAGTTTTCAATATCCACGCAGCTCAGCCTCCCGATGCAGCCCACCCAGAGAATTTCCCGGGAGGGGGGTGGCATCTCTGACCATTTCTTCAGTATGGACTGTTCGTTTTGCGTAAGACGGGCGTAGAGGTCTTTCCATAAGGAGGTTTCCATGCCGTTGAAGAGGTAGGGATATACGGCGGACATCGCACCCTTCTCCTTTCTGGCGGCAAGAAACTTTTCCAGGATGAGCTCGTGCGGCCGCAGCCCCTGGGGGCAGAAGTTGTTGCATCGGAAACAGAAGGTGCACTCATCGAAGACTCTTTCGGATCGTCCGTGGTGCAGCAGTCCGGAGATGGCGGCTGTTGCCTCATCCCGTTCCATTTCCATGACGGGGCAGAGAACCAGGCAGTCCCCGCATTCCGTGCAATGGTTCCAGTCTGACAGGCTAGTATAGGACATGGTGTTTTCCTCGGTTTATTTAAAGGGGCGGATGATCCGCTCCAGGATCTGCAGACGTGCGGCATGCCAGGCCAGCAGGGATCTCCACAGTCTTCTTTTTGCCGGTCTCGGCAGGGAGGGAATGGCTCTCCTCGTTCCGCTGCCGTGCAGTTCCCTGATTTGGGCAAGATCCTTCAGGCTCCCTCCCCTGTTAAGGATGACCTTCCAGGCGCACTCCCTCCCGGAGTCCATGACGCAGTGAGGGGTGTTTTCCTCGTAGGCCTTGCACGGTCCGTATTTGCTCCTCGCGGGGCATTCGCTCAGGGGGCAGATCCCTGCCGTGTAGGTCAGGACACAGTGCCCGCAGCCCCGGCAGAGGCTTTGAGCCAGCAGGGGGTCGGTGCAGGAGACCGCGGCGCTCCCGACGGAATCCAGGATGCTGAGTACCGGAATGTCCGGCCGGCAGCTGTTGGCGGCCTTGATGCCCCCGGCGCAGCTCAGGATGATCAGGGCCCGGCATTTTCGCAAAGCCCTGCGGTTGGCCGTCAGGGTCCGGCGCATGATTTCCTCGGGGCAGCAGGCGATGATCACCCGGGCCAGATGTATCCGCTTCCCTTTTTGCTTCAGCCTGTTTTTAAGATCGTCCAGTCCCGCCCGGCCTCCCGTTCCTGAGAGGTTGGCGCAGGTGCCGCAGCTTATGATCCCCAGGTCGTCGTATCCCCGGAGTATGATGTCGATCTCGCTGTCTGTTTTCCAGATGGTTCGGTTCATGGATGATGTATATTCCCTGTATTGTAGATTGTTAACAATCTACAATAATGAGCGTCGGGTGTCAATCCTTTTTCATGCTCCCGTCGCAGGAATATTGTTGACAATTGACAATTTTTCCTCAGGATTTACCCATGAAGACCGGTATTCCAGAGAACATATCCGAACAGATTACAAGCCTCATTGAGGAGAAGATCGTAACCCTTAAGCTCAAGCCCGGTCAGCGCATCCTGGAGGCAAAACTCGCCTCCGAGATGGGGGTCAGCCGGGGACCTGTCAGGGACAGCCTGAGGGCCCTCGAGAGGAACTGGCTGGTGGAGCTTTTTCCGCGAAGAGGGGCAAAGGTCACCGATCTCTCCCCGGAGCATATTCAGGATGTCTTCGCGGTGCTCGACGGGCTCTACGTGGCCTTTGTGCGTCACTGAATTCTGCATTGCGGTGAGGATCATCGCAGGGCCATGACGGAAATCGCAGAAAAGATCCGAAGAGAGGCGGAAACCGGTGACGTGCGTGCTTATTACGGGGCTGTTTACGAATTCTCCGCGGTCAGTCTTTCCGCGGAGAGGAACGCCATCCGCCGCAGGATGATACTGGACCTTCTCCCGGCAGTGCGAAGGATACATTTCCTGGCGCTTCTCAGGCAGACACGGGATTTAAAGGAGAACGCCAGGTATTTCCAGCTCCTGGTAAGGCATATGAACCGGCGGGATCCGGACGGCGGGGAGAAAGTGATACGGAAATATCTCGAAAGCGAGAAAAAAATTGCCCTGGACTCCCTCGGGGGGGAGGGGATGATGCGATCCCCCTTGCCATAGGTTTTGTATGGAAAAGAACAGAAAACTCAATTCTCTCAGGATGCAGGAAAAAGAGGCGCGGCGGAACCTCATCATCGACGCCGCCGAGCGGATCTTTGCGGAGAAACCCTTCGACAGGGTGAGCGTACGGGACATCGCCCGGGAGGCCGGGATATCCCATGCCCTGATCTACCGGCACTTTCCCGATCAGCAGAGCCTCTTCGTGGAGGCCTTTCTCCGGGGGGCGGAAAAGATCATCCGGTTCCTGGGGGAGCTCATCGACGAAAAGAAGACGGTGAGCATCGAGAAGGTGACGGAACGGTTCATCAGCTATCTCATAGAGAACGACAGCTACTTCCGGATGATGACCCATTTTATGCTGGACGGTTCCCTCGGCGCCGGGCTGATTGAGCGCCTCAACACCGCAGAAAGGGCGCTCCTGGACCAGTTGGACCGGCTCTTTATCAGGCTGAAGGCGAAGGGGGATGTGAGGATGCTCTCCCACGCCTACTTTGCGGCGATGAACGGCGTCCTCATCACCTTTCGTAACTATCCCGGCCGAAGCGGCGGGGAGGTGAAGAGGCACATGATCCGCATCGGGAAGATCATCGCCCAGCGGTTCAGGGTTTAGCGTCCCGTCCCTCCTCCGCCTCTGACAGGGCGCACTGCTGGTATTCATGGTAGAACCTGTGACAGAGGCGGTCCCATCGCCGGCAGACATCCAGC
>CALCJG010000197.1 GCA_937967705.1 uncultured Spirochaetia bacterium | reverse complement strand
AGGCGAAGCCCGCAGAGGAGGAGAGGGAGCTGACCAACAAGGATTTCTTCTGGGACTGGGAGGAGTGAGCTCAGAGCCTGAGGCGCTGATGCTCGTGATACATCTCGTCCCGGAGAGCCCGCACGCCGGCGTCCTCCAGGTACTCGTCGAAGCTCATCACCCGGTCTATTACCCCCGACGGGGTGATCTCGATGATCCGGTTGGCCACGGTGTCGATGAACTGGTGATCATGGGAGGTGAAGAGCAGCACCTCGGGATACTGGATAAGGGCGTTGTTCAGGGAGGTGATGGCCTCGAGATCCAGGTGATTGGTGGGATCGTCCAGAACGAGCACGTTGGCCCCGGAGAGCATCATCCGCGCCAGCATGAGGCGCACCCGCTCGCCCCCGGAGAGCACCCCCACCCGCTTGAGGGATTCCTCGCCGGTAAAGAGCATGCGCCCCAGGAAGCTCCGTATGAAGGTCTCGTCCTTGTCCGCTGAATACTGCCTCAGCCAGTCCAGCAGGGTGATGTCCTGGTCGAAGTAGGCGCCGTTGTCCCCGGGAAAGTAGGAGGTGCGTATGGTCTCGCCCCACTTGAAGTCCCCGGCGTCGGGTTTCATCTCCCCCATGAGGATCTGAAAGAGCACGGTCTTGACCAGGTTGTTCTGCCCCACGAAGGCGATCTTGTCCCGGCGGTTGACATCGAGGCTGAAGTCCTTCAGCAGCTTCTCCCCGTCCGCGCTTTTACACAGCCCCTCAACGGAGAGGACCACCTTTCCGCATTCCCGCTCCGGTTTGAAGACGATGTAGGGAAAGCGCCGCGAGGTCGTGGGCATCTCATCCACGGTAAGCTTTTCCAGGAGCTTCTTACGGGAGGTGGCCTGGCGGGCCTTGGAGGCGTTGGAGCTGAAACGCTCGATGAAGGCCTTGAGCTCCTTTGCCTTCTCCTCGCGCTTGCGGCTCTCCTCCCGCTTCTGCTTGGCCGCCAGCTGGCTCGCCTGGGCCCAGAAGTCGTAGTTGCCCGTGTAGACCTGTATCTTCCCGAAATCGATGTCCGCTATGTGCGTACAGACCTTGTTCATGAAATGCCGGTCGTGAGAGACCACGATGACGGTGTTATTGAAATTATAGAGAAAGTTCTCCAGCCAGGTTACGGACTCCAGGTCCAGGTTATTGGTGGGCTCGTCCAGCAGGAGGACGTCGGGGTTGCCGAAGAGGGCCTGTGCCAAAAGCACCCGCACCTTCTGCCCCCCCTCCATCTCCTTCATTCTCCTCTGATGCAGCTCCTCGGGAATACCCAGCCCCTCCAGGAGGCCCGCCGCGTCCGACTCCGCCTCGTATCCGTTCATCTCGTCCAGCCGTTCCTCCAGCTCCGCGGCGCGGTGGCCGTCCTTCTCGGAAAAGTTCTCCTTCTGATAGATCTCGTCCCTCTCCCGGAGGACCTCATAGAGTTCCCCGTGGCCCATGATGACCGTGTCCAACACGGCGAATTCGTCAAAGGCGGACTGGTCCTGCCGGAGCACGGCGATCCGCTCGTCCGGGTTGAGCACCACGGTTCCCTCCCCCGGCTCTATCTCCCCCGAGATGATTTTTAGGAAGGTGGACTTGCCCGACCCGTTGGCCCCGATCAGGCCGTAGCAGTTTCCCGGGGCAAACTTTATGTTGACCCCCTTGAACAGCACCCTCTTGCCGAAGGAAAGTGTGACATCGTTCACCTGCACCATGATCAGCCGCCTCATACCGATTTGCGGGACCGGCATGCCGGCCGGCCCCTCTCCCCCGGAGGAGAGGAAAGGCGGATGATGGGCAGAGACCGATTCCCTGTCAAGGAGTATATCCTGAAAAAGTCCGCTTCAGGCGCCGCATCTCCGTACCGATACTGATAGCAAAGACAACATTACGGCCCATCCGGGCTGGAACGCCATTATTCATTTAGCCGGGGTATTTATGAGCAAGAGAATCATACGCTTTGAGGAAGGGGATCAGATCATCTCCCGGGGCAGCCACGAAAAGAGGATGTACATCATCCTCAGCGGCCTCGTGGAGATATCCGTCAACGACGGCATCAAGAAGGTCATACTCTCCAGGCTGGAGAGGAACGACTTTTTCGGGGAGATATCCCTGTTTACCAGCACGCCGCGCACCGCCGACGCCGTCGCCCGGGGAGCCGTCAAGGTCACCTACCTGGACACCATCGAGGAGCTGAAGATCTTCCTCCGGAAGAACCCCGGCTTCTCCATCAAGATGGTCACCGTCCTGGCTGACCGGATCGCCCGCACCAACGAGATCCTGATCGACGAAATGGGCGGCACCAACACCGCCTCGCTGGTCAAGTTCTTCTGGTAGACAGTCAGGCTTTTCGGGGTTGCCAGGTCTTTTCCTAGGGAGTATAAGAGGGTTGACAAAAAAGAAAATTGGTGGATAATCAACTACCATATTTTCTCTAGGGGGAGATGTCATGAAGAGAAGAACCCTCACGCTCCTGGCCCTTCTGTTTCTTGCCGGACTCGCCGCCGGCTGCAAGATGACCCCGCGCACGGACATGTACCAGCCCTCCGGCGGGTCCGGTCCCTATTCCCTCCGCATCGACAAGACCCGGTACCGGCCCGGCGAACGCATACGGGTAGCCTATACCGCCGACCCCTCCTGGCCCGGCGACGCCTGGGTGGGGATCATCCCCGCCCATGTGCCCCACGGCGACGAGACCGTCAATGACCAGTACGACATCACCTACCAGTACCTGAGGAAGACCTCCTCGGGGATTCTCTACTTTACGGCACCCGGTCCCGGCCGCTACGATCTTCGCCTGCACGACACTGATGTGAAGGGACGGGAGATCGCCTTCGTCGGCTTTACCGTCGAGGGGGAGGCCATCCCCGTGGACACCCAGGGCGGTTCCCTCTCCATCGAGAACCCCAGGAAGAGCTACCGGCCCGGCGAGCCCATCAACGTCCGCTTCCGGGGCAGCGCCTCCTGGCCCGGCGACGCCTGGGTGGGGATCATCCCCGCCCATGTACCCCACGGCAGCGAGCTGGTCAACGATCAGCATGACATCACCTACCAGTACCTCAACGGGCGCACGCAGGGCGTCATGACCTTCTATGCCCCCTCGGCGCCGGGGCGCTACGATTTCCGCCTGCATCACACAGACCGGGGCGGTGTGGAGGTGGCCTCCGTCGGATTCCTGGTGGAAACCGGAGGTCGCGACAGCCCCGCCGAGGCCGTCGTGCCGATGGGCAAGCAGGTGGGAGTGGTGGGAAGGAAGTCCCCCCGGGGCCGTGAGATCCTGGTAAAATCCGGCAAGGCGTCCGATAAGATCCGCATGGGCGACCGGCTCTATCTCATCGTGGAGGGCAAGCCCGTCCTGATGACCGTCACCTATCCCATGATGACGGTGGTGAAATGCCGCCTGGAGGCCAGGTACCGGGGACTTTTCTCTAAAATTAAACAGGGCATGCCGGTCTACCGATACGTCAAGGGGATCGAGAAGGGCCTTCAGCCCCCGGCACCGCCCGCCGAGGCGAGGGTCTATATAGGGGTGTACCACTGCCAGGGGGTCAACCCCGGAGGGCAGCACTACACCGGTACGGTAACCCTCTCTAAAGACGGGAACCTCTACCGGCTCTTCTGGCAGATCGGCAGCACCACCTACCGGGGGAGCGGCACCCTTAAGGATAATCTTCTGACCATAGACTGGGGAAGCACCTATCCGGTGATTTACCGGGTGGAGAGCGACGGACGACTGGTGGGGACCTGGGCCAACGGCCAGGGGACGGAAACCCTGACCCCCCGGCGATAGGGGCTCAGCCCTTTTCGGGGATTTTCTTCATCCTCTTCTGATACCAGGGCTGGTCCCCGTAGAGCTCGTCGGCGCAGTCTTGGCAGAGGCCGTGGCTGAACTGCGCCCCGGAATGGGATTCGATGTAGGAATCCACCCTTTCCCAGAAACCCTCGTCGTTGCGTATCTTCTTGCAGCGGGAGCAGATGGGCAGAAGGCCGCTCAGGGTCTTCACCTCGGTTAGGGTCTCTTCATAGCGGCGGACATTGCGGATGAGGATGAATCCGAAGAGACCCGTCAGGGCGAGAGTGACCCCGAAGAAGACGCCGTGAAGGAGATACTGACGCTTCAGGGAAACCCCCATGAGCGTCCGGTAAACCCCGAAGGGGATCGTAACGCTGATGCCTCCCCGCACCTGCCCCTCCCGGTATCCCTGCACGGTATGGCAGGCCAGGCAGCTCTTCTCCGTCATCAGGGGGGCCATATAGCGGAGCACACCCCCATCCCCCCGGGTGACAATGTACTGTTCCTTTTCTCCGTGTTCGAACCTTTCCAGCGCCTTACGTTCCCAGTCATCCGGGCTGTTGGAAGGATTCAGGGGCTTGAGGCTGGTGATATGAAAGCGAACCGAGCGGTCCTCCTCCATAATCCCCGAGATCATGCGGGTCATGAAGGCCGGGTTGATCTTGGTCAGCCGCAGGCCCTCCCGCGTGCTGAGGTCCCGCCGGGGATCCCTGAGGTAGGGATTGGGACGCACATCCCCGGCTACCACCACATAAACACCCCCGTGCTGCGCGTTCCAGCGCCGGGTAACTACGATTGCCTGGAAGAGGGATCGGGCGCTCCCCCGGGCCAGGGTAATGTAGCGCTGCCGCGTCTCACGCAGATTATAATACAGGGACAGGGCCAACAGAAGAAGGAGCAGGACGTTGACGAAGAGGATGAAGATCTTGATCTGGGTGATGGGTTTTGTCTTCATTTTATTGATATCAAGACAATAGCAGCATACACCCTCACCCCCGCTCTGTCAAGCGGAAATGGACCGGGAGCTTTTATCCCATCCCTGTAAAAAAACCTTGCCCTGACCGGCTCCTCCTGTCATGATACCGGTTCACTCGGCATTGCAAACCCCAACGTGACAGGAGATCACCGTGACGCGACATCTATTCCCGACTGCCGTTCTTTTCATATTGACGCTCCCGCCCCTCTCCGGGGCCCCCTCCGGGGATCTCCCCGGGACCCCCGTCGCGACCCGCGTTTTCCCTGTGCCCCCCGGCTCCGTGGAGAGTCTCCGGGTATCCCCGGGAGGCAGGTATTGCTGCCTCGTTTTCGTTTCCGGAAGGGAAAAGAAAGTCGCCGTCAACGGCAGGGTGTTCGGTGATTTCGTCCGCCCCGGAACGGTACTCTTCTCCGGGAACGGCTCCTCCTGGGGGCTGACCGTCAGCCGGGGCGGCTCCCGTTACCTTCTCATCGACGGCAAACCCCGCGGGCCCTATGAGGAGATAAGCAGTTTCAGCTACTACAGCCCCTCCCGATGGCAGTTTTCCGCCAGGAAGGGGGAGCAATGGTATTATGTCAATTCCAGCAGGGTTTGGGGTCCCCTCAAAAATTGCCGCACCGTCGAGGCCGCAGGCTGCATCAGTACGACCTGGGGCTGTTTTTCTCCCAAACCGGACTTCCTCATCCTGGCCCAGGAGCAGGACGACCGGCATTACGCCATAGTCCACGGTAAAAGTTATGGACCCTACCGGGAGATGGGCGAAATGAGTTTTACCCTGGACGGCAGCCACTGGGGGATCTTCATAAAAAGGGACGGGGAAGAACTCCTCCTGATGGACGGGAAGGAGTACGGTCCCTGCAAATTTTCCACCTTCCCCTTTTACTCGGACAGGTCCGCGGGATTTGCCTTCGAAAAGGGGGGACGGCCCTATCTGATGATCAACGGCCGGGAGCACGGCCCTTTCCCCGGCCCCGTCGTCGGCTCTCCGCTCTTCTATAACCACGGAAAGAAGTGGATCTACACCCTGAAGAAGAAAGAAAAGCAGTACCTGATACAGGAAAAAATAAGCCTGGGTCCCTATGACGAGATCCTCTCCACTGCCGTATCCGAGGACGGGGGTTTTCTCCTCTTTTCCTACCGCCAGGAGGGGGAGGAATATGTTTATGCCGGCGGCAAGACCTTCGGCCCCTTCGGGCGGGTGACCGGCCTGAGCCTGGAGGGGAAGGACTGGGCCTTCTCCGGCCGGCGGGCCGAGGGCAGGTATTTCACCATCAACGGGCAGGAGTACGGGCCCTTCAAAGAAAATCCGCATGCCTTGCTCTTCCCGCGGGGAGGATCTCCGGTGCTCCTGGCACAGATGGAAAGCCGGCTGATCCCCATCATCCCGGCCGGGGAGTGCCGGGGATACGAGACTTATCGGGTCTTCACCAACGGGAAGGAGCCCAGCTCATCGGAATACAGCGCCTGGGGTCTGATCGGCACCCGGGAGGGGAAGACCTACGTCTACACGGGATCGAAGGAGTACGGGCCCTATGATTACACCGACATACCGGCCCTGGTCTTCTCGCCCCGAAAGAGCTGGGCCTTTACCGGCCGCCGGGGAAAGAAGCATTACCTGATCATCGACGGCCGGGAATACGGCCCCTTCGAGGGGGCGGACCTGAACCCGGGCGGGGGAACGCTGGCCGCCGCCGTGCTCCGCGGGAAACGGGTGCGGATATACCGCGTCCCCTGAGGCGCCTTCCGGCAGCGGGCTACATCCAGCGCCTTATCCTATCCCGCCGCGAGCGGGGACGGTAGAACAGGGCCACCAGCAGGGCGGTCAGCGCCGCCCCAGCAAAGATCCCCGCGCTGAGGACATCTCCCCTGATGTAAAAGAGATAGCTCCCGGCGCCGGAGGCCGTACACGCCGAGAAGCTGAGAAGCCTCACGGCGAAGGACTTGGTCTCGTCGATCTTCTCGATGATCTCCCGGTAATCCACGGAGAATTTGTACTGACCACGCTCCATCTCCCCCAGAAAATAGTCGAGGCGGCGCGGGATGCCGAACATGATCCCCATATTGGACCAGGTCTGTTTGAGGTATTTCCCGGCGATATCCGCCAAGTTCTCCCGGAGAAAGCGGTCGGCCAGGGGTTTGAACTCCTCGTATATGAGAAAATCCGGGTTGAGAGTGGAAACCAGTCCCGAGACGGTCCCCACGGTCCGGCCGATGAAGGCCCATCGGACGGGGAAGTTGAAGGGCTGGGTGTAGATGATCTCCACCAGCTCCTCGAAGATGGGGGAGAGGTCCGCGGTGTTCAGGGACTCCCGGTTGAGTTTGACCGTATCGAGGAACTCGCCGAAGAGGTACTCCACCACCGGGAGGAGGGAATAGCGGTTGAAGCCCCTGCGGATGAAGCCCTGATCGAAGAAGACGTCCACCAGGCGGCGGTAGTCCCGCTTGATGAAGGCCGTCAGGCCCTCGCGCAGGCCGTCCCTCATCCCGTCGGTGATCTCCCCGGACATGCCGAAGTCGATCAGCACCAGATTGCTGTCCTCCGTCACCAGGATGTTCCCCGGATGGGGATCGAAGTGGACCAGCTTGAAGGAGAGCAGCTGCTCGAAGTAGATCTCCAGGAGCCGGCGGGCAATGAGCCGGGGGTCGTTGTTGCGGTGCCGCCACTTCTCCACGCTGCTGATCTTGTCCCCCCGAAGGTATTCCATCACGATGACCCGGCGGCTGCAGAGTTCCCCGTAGCAGCGGGGGATTTTCACATAGGGAAAGACGCCCATGTGCCGGGCAAACTCCCCGGCCACGCTTACCTCCCGGCGGAAGTTGAGCTCGTCGCCGGTTATCTGTATGAACTCCTCTAGGAGGCCACGGAAGTCCGCCTTCTCGGTAAAGACCCGGAAATGCGAGAGGATGCGGAAGACCTGGTCCAGTATGGCGAAATCCAGATCGAAGAGCTCCTCCACCCCGGGCTTGAGAACTTTCAGCACCACCTCTTCCCCCGTGGCGAGCACGGCCCGGTGAACCTGCCCCAGGGAGGCGGAGGCCAGGGGCGTCTCGTCGATGCTCCGGAAGGAGGAACGGTAATCCCCCAGCTCCCGGGCAAGGACGGTCTCTATCTGGGCAAAGGGAACCGGGGGGACGTCATCCTGCAGGGAGGAGAGTATGCGGATGTAGGGCGCCGGAAAGATGTCGCGCCGGGCGCTGAAGAACTGGCAGAGCTTGATCATCACCCCTCCCAGCGCCAGGGAGCTCCCGTAGAGGTCCCTGGCCCGGCGCTCGTGCACCGGAGCCATTTTCTTCTGGGCGTAGGCGTATCCCCTCTCCTGAATCAGCCTGTAGTCCTTCGCCAGCTCCAGGATCATCCGGACGAAGAGACGGGCAATGGTAAGGAAGCGCCCCCGAACCTTCATGAATTATTTGCCGAGTCCGTCAATCTTGGCGCTCAGCTCATCGAGTTTCTTCTTGATCTCCTCGATCTCCTGCTGCGAGGCAATGCCCAGCCTGCCGGAAAACTCCCGTATACTCTCCCGGGCCTTCTCCACCTCCTCATCCAGGATTGAGGTAACCTTTTCCTTGCCCTCCCTGATGCGGCCCTCGAACTCTTTGTAGCGCTCCTCGCGTTTCTTTTTATACTCCTCCGCCTTTTTCTCGATCTCCTCGCCGGCGGAAAAGAGCAGCACCGCCAGGTCCTTGAGTATGTTTGCCATAATGATCCTCCCTCACGCTTTTCGGCCCTTTGGACCGTTCTCCCCCGCCGCTTTAACGGCGGTATGTTCCTGAATGAGAGACTGGAAGAGCTCTCCTGTTACAATCCCCTGACTCTTTGATAGGGCATTCCGCTCTCTTTTTCAACCGTAAACAGGAAGATTGGCTCTTTTTTTTTCGTTTCCCGGTTTTTTCTGTTGACGGAAACAGGGTCTTTTCTGTATTATGAGTAAGTACTCACTCGTAAACATCCATCATAATATCCGCTCCCTTTCATCCTTAAATTGACCGGTACGGGAGAGGGCGGGTAAAACCAAACAGGAGGCCCCTATGACCCACGACCTCGTGAAGGCCAATCTCAACCTCTACGCGGTGATCAAAAACCTCGAGGACCTCGTCGCGTTCGACCCCGAGATGAAGGAGCTCAGTAGTTCCTGGAATCTCTCTATACAATTCAGCGTATGGGGCGGCCCCCGGGCCTATATCGATTTCCGGCAGGGCGTCTGCACCGTCGGTCGGGGACGCATCCGGCGCCCCTCCATCATTCTCTTCTTCACCTCGCCGGGACATCTCAACAGGATGTTCGACGGCGCCGCCAACCCGATCCCCCTGAGGGGTTTCACGAAGATCGGCTTTCTGACCAAGGAGTTCCCCAAACTCACGGACCGGCTTACCCACTTCCTGAAGCCCACCGATGAGCTGCTGCGTGACCGGGCCTACCTGGAGATGAACGCCCGCCTCACCATGAACACCGCCGCCTACGCCATCCCCGAGATCGCGGCGGGGGATCCCACGGGCATCACGGTCGCCTCGCACATGCCCCCCGGGACCGTAGTGATGAAGATACTGCCGTCCTTTCACACGGTCAACATCTCCTTCGACCACGGCACCATTAAGGCAGGCAAGGGTGATGCGGCGGATCCGACGGCCATCATGGCCATGAAGAACGTGAAGATCGCCAACGACTTCCTCAACGGCCGTATCGATGCCTTCACGGCAATCGCCTCGGGGGACGTCACCATCCGGGGCATCATCCCCCAGCTTGATGCCATGAGCCTGCTTCTGGACCGCATCCCGGCCTATCTTTCCTAATGCGAGGTACTGAATGAAAACCTACGGATACAAGAAATCTCAGGCGATATTCAAGAAGGCGGCCGCCGTCATCCCCTGCGGGATATACGGCCATTACAGCCCGGCCCCCCTTGTGCCCGCCACCGACTATCCCTTTTACACCGCCAAGGCCAAGGGGTCCAGGATAT
>CALCJG010000196.1 GCA_937967705.1 uncultured Spirochaetia bacterium | reverse complement strand
TGCGGGGACGTCCGCTGGTTCCGTAACTCCTGCCGGCCCGTGCGGCTGCTGAGACGGATTGTGGGACTCCAGGGCATCGCCACCGACATTACCGAACAGATGCTCTACCAGGAGGCGTTGCGCAACAATGAAGAGAAGTACCGGATGATTTTTCAGAACTCCCCCATCGGAATACTTCATTTCGACGAGGGAGGGGTGATTCGGGACTGCAATGAGAAATTCGTGGAAGTGATCGGCTCCTCCCGGGAGGCCCTGATCGGTTTCAACATGCTGAAGTCCCTGGAAAACAGGGAGCTGCTGGGCGCTGTAGAGCAGGCCCTTTCCGGTCTCCCGGGCTATTACGAGGGGCAGTACAGTTCCGTAACCGCTGACAAGACTGCCTTCGTGAGGGCTCTCTTTAACACCATTCATTCCGAGGGGGGCGGGTTCGTCGCAGGGATCGGAATCGTCGAGGATGTCACCCAGAGAAAGCAGACCCTGCAGGCTTTGGAGTCCGAGCGCGAGAAGCTCGCGGTGACCCTGCGTTCCATCGGCGACGGCGTCATCACCACGGACATAAACGGCCGGGTGACGCTGATGAACAGCGTTGCCGAGGGGCTCACGGGCTGGCTTCAGGATGAGGCGCAAGGGCGTCTCCTCTCCGAGGTCTTTCGCATCATCAATCAGTTCACCAGGGAACCCTGCGAGAATCCCGTGGAGAAGGTTCTCCGGACTGGTCAGATAGTGGGACTGGCCAATCACACACTGCTGGTCTCTCTTGACGGCACGGAGCGGGTAATAGCGGACAGCGGTGCGCCCATTCGGGACGGCATGGGCAGCATTATCGGTGTGGTGCTGGTCTTTCGGGACAACACCGAGGAGGAAATGATGCGTATCGAGATGCAGAAGCATCAGCGCCTCGAGGCTTTGGGCGTTCTGGCAGGCGGGATCGCCCATGATTTCAACAACATCCTGACGGGCATTGTGGGAAATATCTCCCTGGCTAAAATGTATCTCGACAGTGACGAAAACCTGAAAAGGATTCTGGGGAACGCAGAGCTTTCCTCATTCCGTGCCAAGGATCTGACCCAGCAACTGCTCACCTTTTCACGGGGCGGCAATCCGGTAAAGGCGGCGGCCTCCCTTGGGGAGATCATCCGAGATTCATCACGCTTCGTGCTGATGGGCTCCCGGGTCAAATGCGAATTTGACCTGGCGGAGGACCTCTGGCCCGCCGATGTGGATGCCGCGCAGATGAGCCAGGTGGTGCAGAACCTGGTCATCAACGCCGAACAGGCCATGCCCTCCGGGGGACTCATCAGGGTTAGTGCCGTCAACTGCCTCGTGGAGGAGGGATCAGACCTTATCCCTTCCCTGAAACCCGGGCGCTATCTGAAGGTGGTTGTCCGGGACCAGGGGTGCGGCATTCCCGCGGAAATCGTAACGAAGATCTTCGATCCTTATTTTACGACCAAGGAGACAGGATCGGGCCTGGGGCTTGCGGTGGCCTATTCCATCGTCAAGAAGCACGACGGCCTCATCCGGGTCGATTCCGCGGTCGGTGCCGGTTCCGCTTTTACCTTTTATGTTAGGGCGGGAGATGCTTTCCCCGGAGAGGGGGCCCCGGTCTCTTCCTCGTCCCTGGCCGGTCACGGCAGGATACTCCTCATGGATGACGATGAGGTGATCCGCGGTTTTGCCGGGGAGCTGCTGAGCGGACTGGGCTATGAGGTCCGTCTCGCCATGGACGGTTCCGAGGCGGTGGATCTCTACCGTCGGGAGCGGGAGGCGGGGTCGCCTTTCGATCTCCTCATCCTGGACCTTACGGTCCCTGGAGGGATGGGCGGCCGGGAATGCCTGGAACGCATCAGGGAGATGCATCCGGACGTCCGGGCCCTGGTGTCCAGCGGTTACTCCAACGACCCGGTCATGGCATGCTTCAGGGAGTACGGGTTTTGCGGGGTGATCTCCAAGCCCTACCGCCTTGAGGATATCAGCGACGCTATCAGCCGGGCCCTGAAGGGATGATCACCCTTTGCTGACGACCTTCCGTGGAAGACGCAGGGTGTAGTCGCGGTCGTTGTCCGGAGTGAAGCGCGTCTTCAATTCCGGGTTGAGCTTCCTGATCAGCTCAACCGGTGTCCCGGTCCTCCTGGAGAGGGCGTTGATGTCCACCGGCCGGGGGGCGGTGATGTTCAGCGTTTCCGGCAGGGGCCGTGTCCGAATCTCCCTGTGCAGTCCAAACAGTTTCTGATTCTGATAAATGATCACCAGCGCGGCAAAACGGGAGACGTACTCGCTGGTCTCATCCCGTAGCACGCCGGATTTCTGAAGCTCCCAGAAGGTCTTCGCCCCGGTCTTTTTCATGGCCCGGGAGATGTATCCGGCCCCTCCGTTGTAGGCCGCCAGGGCCAGCTCCCAGTTGTTGTAGAGAGAGTAGAGGTTGCGCAGATGCTGCAGGGCCGCCCCGGTGGATTTTTCCACATCCCTCCGTTCATCGACCCACCGGTTGTCCTTCAGTCCCATGATGTTTCCGGTGGATTTGATGAACTGCCAAAGTCCCATGGCCTTGCTTCGGGAAACTGCCCGGGGATTGAACCCGCTCTCCAGGAGGGGGAGGAGCATTAGCTCCCGGGGCAGATCGTTATGGCGCCGGAAGACCTCCTCGATCAGGGGGAGATAGAACGAGGCGTTCTCGATGCCCCCCCGGATGTATTCCCGCCCGCCGGTCAGATAGAGGTAGATGAATTTGCGCACGTCCTTTTTGCGGCATATGGAAAGGTCCTCAAGGGATTTGAAGAACTCCTTGTTATCATTCTTCGGGAAATTGAATATCTCGCTTTCGGGATCGAAATCCTCCGCCTTTTTCTGCCCCTCCGCAGAATAGATACGGTCCTGAAAGATGCTGAAAACCTCACGGCTGAAGAGCCGGCTGTCGAAGACCATCAGGGCGCCCAAGGCCATGATCAGACAGATCAGCGTTAACTTAACCAGTTTCATTATGTCCTATCCTTTCTAAAATTCCTGACCAAACACTACAAACATGGCTTTTTAGTCAAGATATATCCGAAAAAATTTTTAAAATAGTGAAAATTTTTATGTAATTGAAGATAAATAATGCCCATTTTGTGCGTTTTGTTGTCAGTCAGGGGCCGATTTTCCCCGCTGCCGTGTCGTTTCCCGGACAGCAGGCGGTTCTGTAGCGATAAAATTTTCTCCTTTCGAACCCGCCGGCCGTATCCCTTTCAGGAAGGAAAAATTTTTAGGGGGGTATATGAAAAGGCCATTCCGGGGGGTGATGTTTCTGATCCTGGGAATCCTGGGGCTCACGGGAGGGGCGTCCTGTCTCTACGGAGCTGTGGCCCCGCCGGGCGAGGTGATTCGGGCGATGGTGGGCCGCTGTGACGCCCGGATTCGCAGCTGGGATCGGCTCAGGGAGCAGGAGGAGGGGATGACCGGTAATGCTGAGGTCTCCCCGGCCCCCTTCTCTCCGGCGGGAATCGCCTGCCTGTCAGCGGGGGGGCCGGCAATCGTCATCGGAGCCGCCGGGGCCGGCTGGGTTTCCCCGGCCTGGGCCCGGG
>CALCJG010000195.1 GCA_937967705.1 uncultured Spirochaetia bacterium | reverse complement strand
AGTGATAGGGTTCATGGCTCTGGTTGTAGGCCTCTTCCAGGGCTTCCCGTCGTATGACCTCCACGGCGGTACCCAGGGGCAGGTTTATGGGAGCGCAGAGATCCGGTTTGACCTCCATGGCGTAATCCACAGTCAGGGATGCGTAATCCACATCGGTGAAGGGATTGTCACCGGTTACACGGACGATGAAATCTCCCCCAAACTCCTCCGCTGCCCGGTAATACCTCTCCAGAACGTTGCTGGGGGAACCTCTGAATACTTCAATGCCCAGGGATCGGGCCAGTTCCACAAGAGGAGCATTCTCATCGTCCCGAACCGTGGCTAGTACCACGGTATCCACATTCTCGATCAGTTTGGCGCGTTCAATGACATGAGCCAGCAGGGGTTTTCCCATGAGAGGCTGGAGGGACTTTGCAGGCAGCCTTTTGGACTGTATGCGGGCCTGGATGATGGCAGTAATGCGGGGCTTCAGGCTGAATTTTCTTTGTGGCATCCCGGGCCGTACCTAAAGGTTGAAGGTATACCACTCATCGCAGGAGCGGCAGTCGGGTGCTGAGGCAAGATCGCCTTTGTAATTCCGGATAAATGCCTCCTTCCTTCTTTCCCAGATATCCCTTAAGGATTCCTGATATAGATTTCCGCTAAAGAAGGCAGAATCAATGTCCTGTTTACAGTAGCAGGCTCTGCCGTCTGACAGTATATGAAGCTGACGCTGTAGATGCCAGCAGGGGATTCGTTCCAGGGGAGAAAGGTCAGAATACCGGCGATCCTCAATGAGGCTCAGGAAAGTATTCTGCTTCTGAAGAATGATCGGGATTCGGTTCTTCTCCCATAAGTCATAGTAGGCATCCAGAAAGGGTTCCGTTTCGTTGATTTTCATGATTTGCAGATATAGGCGCCCGCTGTCGGCCAGGACCTCGTTCAGTGAGAGGATGTTGTTCTGTACCTTTTCAAAACAGTCCCTTCCGTGAAGGTTCTGATAGCTTTGGCGGTCCATCCCATTGATGTTAATGATGATCTTAAAGCGGCTGTCGGGATTGGTTTCAACAAAGGTCCTGAAGTTGCTGTCGGCATGGATAGCGTTGGTTTCCAGAATTAGGGTGGATATGAGACTTTCCTTCAGCGCCCTTTCCAGTAGGGAATAGAACTGATTGTGCTGAAGAGGTTCGCCGGAACCGCTGAAACAGAGAGCGTAGGGGAGGGAAAAGTCACGCATTCCTTCCAGAATCCTCTGAAATAGTTCCGGATCCATATCACCCCGGGTTTCTCTGAGTTTGCTGCGATAGCAGAAAAGGCAGTCCAGTTCACATTGTCCGGTTATCTCCAGTTCGAGATAGGAGGGCCCTATATAGAGAATTTCCGGATTTTTATGGAGGAGGTCCTTTATCTCGCTGTAACTCGGGAAACCCCCGTTCAGATGGTGAAGAGCTTCCATGATCCTTTTGTCCCGGGGCAGGGAGGAGCGGAAGGCAATACGCTTGTCCCGGATATCCGGATCCTTATAAAAGATCTCGATGTCGAACTGATGAAAATTGGACCGGATCATCTCCGATAAGGGAGGGGTCTTTTCCTCAGTATCCGGAAGGGATTCCATCAGTTCCCTTGCCAGGATTTCACAGGAATATCCTGCAGGAAGATTTTCGGAATAGGTAAACTCGGGCATGTATTCCAAGTGATCCCTGAGCATCTCCTCGATGATTTCCGAATCGAGAAAAGGAGAGTCGGCATATATCTTAACGATGTGATCAGATTCCGTGGAAGAAAAAAGTTTTTTCCAGAAGGCCATCTCGTTGCCCCCCTCTCTGGGGAACAGCTTGTAGTTCGTGGTGATAGTCTCTTTAAATCCGAAAGGTGTTGATACGAATACTTCATTCAGTGAATTCAGGGTTTCCAGTCTTTTCCCCAGGAGGTTCGGGAGGAAATGACCTGCAAAGGAGAGGTCCTCTAATGAGATGTCATCGGCAATGTAGAGAAGCGCACTGATTTTCAAGGAGTTCTCCTAGAGTTTGATATAATCATCCATGAATATCTTGATATCCGATTCTTTCTTCCGCTGGCGTACCCACTTCTGAAACTGTTCCCCCAGCCGTCTCTGATACAGGAGCCTCTGGATCTTGTCCTCGACGGATTGGAATGTGACAGAGCGTCTACCCAGATATTTCACAATATGATAGCCGTAGCTTGACTTGATGACTCCGGAGAGCTGTCCTGACTTTCTCAGTCTGTTAACGTAACCGGCAAAAAAGGGATCCAGTTCCGCAAGCACAACCCATCCCAGACTGCCGCCGTTATTTTTACTGGCTACATCCTCGGAGTATTTTTTTGCCATATCCTCAAAGGAAGAGCCTGATAGGATTTTCCCCCTTATGTTCTGTATGATGCCATTGACCCTTTTTTCCTCTGCAACGGATCTGTTTCTGGGTCTTATGAGAATATGTTTGATGTTCACCTCATAACCCAGCTTCCGGGCGTTTTGATTGTACCAGGCCTTCACTTCTCTCGTGGACGGGGGCGATACGCCGATGGCGATGGACATGACCAGTTCCTTGATGAGGGATTTTCTCACCTCCTCACGGTAATCTTCGAAGGACATTCTTTCCTTTGATTCGATTCTCTTGGCGAAGTCCTCCTTGCTGGAGATGTTCATCTGCTTCATGATTTTTTCAATGTGCATGTCCACCTTCAGGTCGCTTACTATGATGGACTGCTCCTCGGCGGCCTGCAGGAATATCTCATCATCAATGAATTTGTCAAGGATGCGGCTCTTTTCGAAGGTAATGCGTTTCTTGGGGATTTTCTTGAATTTTTGATAGCGGGCAAAGAGTGTCTCCACCTCGCTCTCGACAATGGCCCGGTCATTAACGATAGCTATAACGCGGTCTGTTACCTCCCAGGAAAACAGCGGGGCGTCTTTTGCGATAATAATGAGTAGGGCAATAATCAGTAATGTGTATAGGGCTCTCATTTAGGACCTGCCGTCAATGATTAGTTTCTCAATACGGGACCCGTTTTTTCCGAAAAACATCTCCTTAAGGCGCTGCAGAGTGTCGGTGATGTCCGATGCGTAGAGCTTAATATCCCCGCTGACCTGTTTATTTTCAAGGTTTTTTTCTTTCAGAATGGACATCACTTCCTGGGCGATCTCTATTCCTGTGTCGATGAGGTCGATGCCGGGAAAAACCTCCTGAATGGATTTCTTGAGGAGGGGGAAGTGAGTACATCCAAGAATCAGGGTCTGTACGCCCTGTTCGTAGAGAGGCTGGATGTATCGGACCGCAGTCAGCCGTGTAATCTCGTCATCAATCCATCCCTCCTCGACCAGGGAAACGAACAGGGAAGCGTGGCCCTGCATGATGCGGACGCCAGGGTTCAGAGACTTTATGGCCTTGACATAGGATTCGCTCTTCACGGTTGCTCTGGTGGCCACAATGCCTATGCAATCCCCCTTCAGGCGGCGGCAGGCTGCTCGCGCACCGGCCTCAATGACCCCTATGACTGGAATGGCGTATTCCTTCTGGAGGATTTCCAGGGCCGCTGCGGAAGAGGTGTTGCAGGCGATCACGATCATTTTTACGCCCCGGGACATCAGGTACTCCGTTATCTCCCTTGAGTAGCGGACTATGGTATCAATGGATCGTGTCCCGTAGGGGAAACGGCCGGTGTCCCCGAAATAGATGATGTCCTCGCCGGGAAGAAGATCCTTTATAGCCTTGCAGACGGTCAGGCCGCCCACACCGGAATCGAATATTCCTATCGGTTTGTCCCTCATGAAGCCTCTCCGGAACCGCCTTTTTCGGATGTATGTTTGAAGAGCATGTATTCAATGCCATCCACGAGAGCCTGCCAGGAGGCTTCTATTATGTTCTCCGATACCCCCACGGTTCCCCAGTGTTCCGAGTGTACTTTCTGATCTATCAGTACTCTTACGGCGGCACCGGTTCCAGCTTTCTCGTTGAGGACACGGACCTTGTAGTCATTGAGCTGAATAGAACGGATCTGGGGATAAAATTTCTCAAGGGCTTTGCGGAGGGCGTTATCCAATGCCTCGACGGGACCGTTTCCGTTGGCGGCGGTATGCTCAATGCGACCGCCAACCTCAACCTTTATGGTAGCCTCGCAGGTGAGCGCCATCTGCTCCCTTTTTTCCGTGATCACCCGGAACCCTTTTAATGTAAAAAAAGGCTCATACTCCCCGGTAGATTTTCTGATCAGGAGTTCAAAGGAGCCCTCGGCCGCCTCGAACTGATACCCCTTATCCTCCAGGCATTTGATCTTTTTCAGGATTTCCCGGGAAAGGTTGAGATCCTTTTTCAATTCAATTCCCATCTCCCTGGCCTTGAACTCGATATTGCTTTTCCCCGCCAGTTCGGATATAAGTACTTTGCGGTGATTGCCCACCACCCCGGGATCTACGTGTTCATAGGTCTTTGTATCCTTGCTCAGGGCGGAAACGTGTATTCCTCCCTTATGGGCGAAGGCGTTGTCTCCCACGAAGGGGGCTCTCTCGTTATGGGCCAGGTTGGCCGTTTCACTGACAAAGCGGCTCGCCTCGGTCAGATGGGTCAGTGCCTCGGAGGAGGCGCATCCCACACCCATCTTGAGGACCAGATTGGGGATGAGCGTTGTCAGGTCACAATTGCCGCAGCGCTCGCCATAGCCGTTCATGGTTCCCTGAACCGACAGGGCACCGGCAGAAATCGAGACGAGGGAGTTGGCTACGGCAACTCCGCTGTCGTTGTGATAATGCACACCTACGGGAACCGAAAAGGCTTTTACGATATCCGATGTAATCCTCTGGGCTTCCGCCGGAAGTGTACCGCCATTGGTGTCGCAGAGGACGACCATGTCTGCACCGCCTTTGCAGGCCTGTGCCAGGGCTTCCAGGGAATATTCGGGGTTCGACTGATATCCGTCAAAGAAGTGTTCGGCATCTAGAAAAACCTCCTGCCCCTTCTCCTTGAGATAGGCAACGGAGCTGTATATCATCTCCAGATTGTCCTTTAGGTCGATACCCAGCGCTTTGGATACTTGGAAATCCCAGGTTTTTGCCACGATCGTTGCTATACCTGCACCGCAGGCGGCCAGGGCATTGAGAAACTCGTCCCCGGAGCAGGAGACTCCATGACGGCGAGTGGATCCAAAGGCGACGATTCGGGAATGACCAAGGTCCATACTCATGACCTCGCGGAAAAAGAGATCATCCTTTGGGTTGGATCCGGGCCATCCCCCCTCAATGTAATCAATCTTGAGCCTGTTCAGTTCCCCAACGATGCGCAGCTTGTCCTGGAGGGAAAAGGAAATACCCACGGTTTGCGCACCGTCGCGCAGGGTTGTATCATATATACTTATAGTTCTCATTAAGATGCTTTCGGTATGATTTTCCGAGTATCAGTTAAGTTTGAGTAATAACAGGTGTGATCTGTTACTCGTCTAAGGTTGATGTCAGGAACTCCTCGTTACGGTTTTGTGAAAGAAAGAATATCCTGATGATTTTGTATTAATTGCAAGTAATTTTTCCCATTAATTCTTCTTATATTAAGAGATATAATAAAAAAAACTTGAAATAATTACAGTGGTTTTTGATAGTGTATATGGTAATGTCTTTGCTTACCGGTTTGTCGTTCCTGCAATCAAGGGGAGAGTGGTGAAGCCACTCTCTTTTTTCGATATAGACAAAATCACATAATGATTGATGATCCGATGGATGACCGTGAGAGAATTGTCCGTATTATCGAGGAAACAGCGGGTTTTCTCGGTTATGCTGTTTACGAAACCAGCCTGTTGCTCAAAGGGGCCAATTCGCGGTTTACTGTAAAGATAGATCACCAGGAGGGGATATCCCTCAAGGATTGTGAGAAGTTCAGCAGGGAACTAGGCAAAAGACTGGATGATGCGGAAATTGTTCCCAACTATTACCTTGAGATTTCTTCGCCTGGCCTAAACCGGAAGCTGCGGGATCTGAAGGACTTTATCCGGTTTGTCAAGTCACCCGTAAAGGTCATTTTTGAATCCG
>CALCJG010000194.1 GCA_937967705.1 uncultured Spirochaetia bacterium | reverse complement strand
ACTGCCCTGAGGCTGATATCATCGATATCTGCCATGACGTAAAGCCTTACTCCCTTGTCCAGGCCCAGTACGTCCTTCATGCTACGAGGGATCACTTCCCCGTTGGTACGGTTTTTGTTATCGTGATCGACCCCGGTGTGGGATCCAGACGAAGGGCTCTTGCCGCCAGGGATACACTCTATTCATATATTCTTCCCGACAACGGCATACTCTCCTCCGTTGCCGGCCCGGATCTGAGGGTTTTCGCTATTGAGGAGAAGCAGTTCAGCGAGGTTTCCTCTACCTTTCACGGCAGGGACATTTTCGCCCCAGCAGCCGCCTGGATCGCGGGAGGAAAACCCCTCGAGGAGCTGGGCTGCCCTGTTGAGGATTATGTCAGAAGGGAATTCCCCGTCTATGAGGTCCGGGACGATGAAATGCAGGGTTTTGTGATTCATATCGATACCTTCGGAAACTTGATCACTTCCCTTCCAAACTCCCTGATGTGGGATGATGTTTCAGGCACATGTATACTGGAAGGGGGACGGGTTATTCTCCCCCTGACGCTCTGCAGAACCTACTGTGACCTGAGGGACGATCAAATCGGTCTGATGCGGGGCAGTTCCGGTTTCCTGGAACTCTCTCTAAACCAGACCTCGTTGGCGGGAAGGTATCAGATCCAAATTGAAGACAAACTGGTGATTAGACATGAAGGATAAGGAAGATCTGAAAATAGCCGTACTGATTGGGGATGGGATGGCGGATTACCCCGTTGACGCCCTGGGAGGGAAAACACCTCTGGAATTTGCAAGAACCCCCCATATGGATTTTATCGCCCGAAACGGTCTCTTCGGCCTTACCCGGACAGTCCCCGAAGGCATGTCCCCAGGAAGCGATACAGCCAATCTCTCCATCTTCGGGTATGATCCCCGGGTCTATTATACTGGAAGGGCTCCCCTGGAAGCTCTGAACATGGGAATAAGCATGGAAGCGGGAGATGCAGCTTTCCGCTGCAATATCGTTAAGATCACCGAAGGCAGCATGGATGACTTTACCGCTCATCACATTGAAACAGAATTTTCCCGAATCGTCCTGGAGGAGATAAGCCGTCATCTGAAATTTGAGAACATTGAATTCTACTCAGGAGTCTCATACAGGAACCTGATGATATGGCGTAATTTCCCTTATCCGGACATTCCCTCATCGACCCCCCCACACGATATTACTGGGAAAACCGCGGATTCCTTCCTCCCAGCAGGGGATGGAGCCGAGAGGCTCCGCGAGATCATGAAAATGTCCGCCGAGGTCATCCTCCAATCTCAGGTGATCAGGGATGCTTTACCCTCCTTCAAGGGGGATCCTACCTCAATCTGGCTGTGGGGAGGGGGGCGCAAACCCAGCATGGAGACGATTAAGGAGCTCTACAACCTGGAGGGCTATACCATTTCGGCCGTTGATCTCATCCACGGCATCGGTCGGGCTGCGGGACTATCCCCCCTCCGGGTCGAGGGGGCCACGGGTTATATCGACACGAACTACAGTGGTAAGGCGGATGCCTTGCTCATGGGGCTGGAACGGGCCGACATCGTATTTCTGCATGTAGAATCCCCGGATGAGTCCGGTCATGAAGGCAACATAGAGCATAAAATTAAATCCATCGAGGATTTTGACAAACTGGTGGTCGGAAGGGTTTTTAACAGGATGAATGCCTTCTCCAATCATGCCATCCTGCTGATGCCAGACCATCCCACTCCCCTGTCCCTGAGAACGCACACGGATGATCCCGTACCTTTCGTCCTGTACCGGAACAGAGGCGAGACGAAAACCGGAAGTGTCCGCAATGACCTCGGGTTCAACGAACGAGACGCTGCGAGCACAGGAGTCTTTATCGCACAGGCGCATGAGTTATTGTCCATGATTGTCCGAGACCGTGGCAATTGATCATATCATTTTCTAAAGGGTTATCGTTATGCGCAAAGCACTGATTATCATATTATCGGCGGTCGTTATTGCCATTCTCGCTGGAACCTATTTTCTCTTTCAGAAAGAGGATCTCGAATCGGCCATTTCGGAGTTTGAATCGGGGGACTACAAAGACGCCCTCGTAATTCTGAACAGGCTCTCCTCCGTTACCGATTATGACAAAGCGGAAAAAATCTATTATTACCGCTGCAAGGCCATCAACCGGATGGCGGAAAAACTGGAAGACAAGTATAAGGAGGAACTGAAAGC
>CALCJG010000193.1 GCA_937967705.1 uncultured Spirochaetia bacterium | reverse complement strand
GAATGCCCCGGTTATTGTAGGCCTCCGCCAGATTAGGGTTGATCTTCAGGGTTCGGGTGTAATCCTTAATAGCCCTGGCGTATTCCCCCTTCTCGCTAAGAACATTGGCCCTGTTGAAAAAGGCATTGGCGTCCGTGGGATCGCACTGTATGGCCCGGTTGTAGTCTTTAAGGGCCCGCCCGTATTCCCCCTTGTCCTTGTAGGCGTCGCCCCGGTAGTAGAAGGCCAGGGAGCATCCCGGATGGACCCTGATGGCCTCGTCGAAGTCCACGATGGCCTTGTCGAACATGCCTATCTCCCTGTAGGTCTTGCCCCGGTGTATAAACGTCGTCTCGTTTTTGGGATTGATCTTCACGGCCGTATCGAAGTCGGTGATGGCTTTATTATAATCCCCCTTCTCCCTCTGAGTGCTGCCCCGCTCAATGTAGGCCACCTCGTTGTCAGGATTAATTTCGATGGCGGTGGAGTAGTCCTTTATGGCGCGGTTATAATCCTTTTTTTCTCTCAGGGTGTTACCCCGGAGGATGTAAGCGCTCTGATTGCGCGGGTTGATTTTAATGGCCCTGTTGAAATCCCCTATGGCCCGGTTGTATTCCTTCCGCCGGCGGTGAGCGATACCCCGGTTGAGGAAGGCCCGTTCATAGCCGGGGTTGATTTTCAGGGCCCGGTCGTAATCCTCGATGGCCTTTCGGTAATTTCCGAGGTAATGGTAGGCAACCCCCCGGTTGTTGAAGGCCAGATAATTCTGAGGATTAAGTTCAACGGTTCTGGTATAATCGGTGACGGCTTTTTTATAGGCTCCAGAGACGTGATGGGCAATCCCCCGATTGTAATAGGCGGTGTCGAATCCGGCGTCGATCTCAACGGCTTTATCGTAATCGGCGATGGCCTGGGAGGTTTTGCCAATCTCCCGGTAGGCAATGGCGCGATTGTTGTAAGCCATGACGTAGCGGGGATTGAGTTTGATCGCCTCGGAGTAATCACCGATGGCCTTTCTATAGAGCCCCTTGTCGGAATAGGAGTTGCCCCTCATGTTGTAAGCGGAGACCCTGGTCTGCAGACCGTCAGTTTCCCGCCAGAGTTCCAGTGCCTTGGTAAGATAGATGATTCTATCGTCGGGACGGCTGCTCTTCTGCCCCTTCTGAAGGTAGTAGATAAAATCGTTTTGTCCCAGGGATAGAGAGGCAAAGATGGGTATGAGGAGAAGAGCGAGATAGAGGTATCTTTTTTTCATTGACGACCGCCTGCGTTTTTCAGTTGCCTTTTCCCGGCGAAAAGCCGGTATGTCCATATCCCCCGAACGAATCGCGGGATAGACGTTTTCTTCCATTTAATTATCGATCAATTATGTTAATTATCGATCAATTATGCCCGGTACAGGATAATAAAAAGAGACTAATTTGCGGCAGGGTAGAGGTCAATAAATAATTGGTAATATCATTCCTGTTGGCCCCGGGAGATAAATGAAAAAATCATTGCTCCGGTCCTTTGGTTTCCGGGGACATATGACGAAAAGTATAACAGCACCGGGCCATGATCCGATTTTAACCGAGAGGCGTATAATCCAGAATGCAAATAATCTGTTCCAACTGCACTTCCCGGTACTTTTTGTCGCTTCAGGAGATAGAGAAACTGAAGCATTCCATATTGACCTGCAAACAGTGCGGAAAATACATCAAGATAACCTTTTGCCCCCAGTGCGGGATATCCTACTCCATCACCTTCTCAGCGGTTAAAAGCGAAAAATACTCCCTCAAGTGCCAGAGATGCTCCAAAGAGTTTCTGGTGGATTTTCCCAGAATCGGCGAGGCCCGGGAAAATGTGATACGGGAAAAGACTCCGCTGAAGAAGGAACTACCGATGACTCCTAAAAAGGAGGCAAAAGGGGAGGAGGCCCCAAAAGGTGTGGGGATTTGGAAAAGCATTCAACAGCTTTTCCAGCGAGAGAAGAAGGCCCCCAGTCCACCAAAAGCCTCCCGGGACAAGGAACCGAAGAAGGAAAGGGCCCCGTCACCGGTTCCCCAAAAGGAACCGCCTCCCATGAATGAGCAGCCTTTGCTTCCCAGGGAACAGCATGCCTCCCAGAGGTTGACCCTGAGGGAGGTCCTTTCCGTGGGAGCGGCGGCCTTTTCCCTTGAGAGGATCATCGTATCCTGTATTGGGGTCGCCCTCTATTTCCTTCTCGTTTTTCTGGCAGCTGGAATCGAAAAGGCCTTTATGGATCAGGAAACGGTGAGATCCAACTTTTATTTTATGACGGTTTTCCATTTCCTGCCTGCCGTTCTTTTCCTGTTCCTCTTTTTCCTCGTTTCATCCCTGATATCGAGGCTGAATTTTCAGAAACTCCTTTTCGGCGATCCGAAGAGCCGAAGCAGTTTCTCCAGTTTTGTGATGAAAAACAGCGGGCCCCTAATATTGGTGAATATACTCCTACTCGTCTTTGCCAATGTCTTTCTGCTCCTCTTCGGGAAGATTCCGCTAATCGGCCCCGTACTCTACTCGCTGCTCTTTTTCCCGGTCTATGTGATTACCCTTTTCATCATGATTTTCGGGATTGTGGGGATATGGTTCTACCCGCCCCTCATTGCCCGTTATCAGCCCGGGGTGATTGCGAGCATCCGAATCTTCCTGGATTTCGTGCGTCGCCACTCGCTCAACCTGATCTTCATCATACCCATCATGGTGATCCTCAGTATGATGCTCTTTTCAATGATCTATTCCCTGCACATAACCGCCTTTTCCCTTACAGTGAAACTATCGAGGAACATCCTGGACGAGAGCGTCAGCCGGGTCTTCTCCGCCATCCCCTTCAGCTTCCAGAGGGTTACGGATATCGGGCTCATCGGGGCGGATCTCAAGATCTTCCGTTCTTTTCTCGGAGAGCTACTGTTTTCTCATCAGGTGGGGGGGGTGATCCTGGGATCTACTCTCATGATGATCTCCGTCATCCTATACGGTTCCATGGTCTCCTTCGTGGCCACGCTCTCCTCGCATTTCTATATTCTGCTGGAGCAGAACATCGAGATCGAGGACCGGAACAAGGTCTATATGTTGCTGATCCTCGTGCTGATGCTGACGGGGTTCTTTCTCTTTAAAAAGGTGTTTTTCTAAGCGGTATAAGTCCCTCGAAAACGGCCGAAGCGGTGTTCCAGGATCAGGTCCCAGAATTCCGTCCGGGATATCGGGTCTTCCTTGAAGTAGTGGAGATGAGCGGAGCAGCGGCAGTCCGAAGCCCCAAAGCCCGAAACGGCTTCTCCCCCGAGGCCGGTCATGCCTTCCGCCAGGCGGCACTCGATATTCTCCTCCGTCACTATGGGCAGGTCGGCCCTGATCCGCATCGCAGATTTGATGTAATCCATGTGCCAGTGCGGCCTGCGGGAGACCGTCCGGTGATGTCGGATTCGGGCGAAGAGGTTCCCCCGGCCCGATCCGGTATAGCTGTAGTATCCGGCTTTGAAAAAAATCTCCCCCAGGGCGCCTACATTGAGAATACGGTTTTTATCGTTTTCCAGGAGAAGGAGATAACATCCTGTGGGCTCAATCTCCGGAAAATGAATCGGAACGGGCTCAAGAGCGTAGGGACGGCCGTCTCCTCTGTAGAGGGTCCGTAAGGCTCGGATGTCCAGTCTTTCCCTTGCCTCATTGAGGGTCGAGTAGAAAGGAAAATCGGTATGAAAGTTGGGGACGAACAGCTCCGCATCCCCGTGCATGAGGAGAAAGATCAATAGACCCCGTCCTGTTCCCGCAAGGAGACGGACATGTTCGGTTCCACGGAGCGTGGGGGCATCAGGAAATGCGGAGACTCCCCTGTGGCAGAGCGTGCAGGATTTGATCTCCGCAAGGAGTTCCCTTCCTGAAGAAGCTTCCTCCAAAAGAAAGTCGAAGCGGTGATTTCCCAGAGCCGGTTCCCTCCTGATCAGGCGATAATCTTCCATGCCTGGTACTGCCCCGGATTTCAGGAAATCAGCAAAAAGGCCGTTGCTGGCAACGGCGTCGATGAAGACGGGGTTGCCCCTGTAAAGGACTCCCTTGAGGCTGAAAGGGTATTTTCCTCCGGAAGGCGAGAGAAAGACCTCCCTCCCCGGGATGAGGAGCTCTGCTAGGCGGCCGGTATTGGGGACATGGACCTTTACCTGTTCGCCCCCTTCGAGCAGCCAGACCTCTGCCACAAAACGGTTGAGGCGTTGATGAAAGAGGGCCCTGATATACCTGATCATGGGTTATTTAAGAATCAGAATCCCCCTTTGTCAAGGGTCTTGTACTGGCATTGGAGGTAGATATTATGGCTTTGAGAATAAAAAGGAGTCCCAGTACAATAAGAAAGCCGGGAGCTGTATAGTAACCGAAAACGAATGGAATCCAACCGGCCTTCAGGCCCAGCCAGAATAACCCGGCAACCAGGATGAGAAATCCTGCCGTCATGCCCCGGTTTCTGCGGCTTAGGGCGAGAGGAGCGCAGCAGATTAATGCACTTTGACCTTGTTTGTTTTTCACGATAAACCTCCTGTAGATTTTCAAATGATTGTTATCCAAAAACATGCAGCTTTCACGGGGAACCACCTAAACTCCTGATCTCGAAAAGATGGACTCGATCCATTTCAACGGGAAAAGCATGGATACCCTTTTCTGGTAATCCCGATAGATGTCCCCATATTCTGCAACAAGCTTCTGTTCCTCCAGTATAGTTCCTTCAATGATATAGAGGGAGAGTATGGTATTGATGATCAGGGACTTTACCGACAGTTCGTGAGGCCATAGAAAAATGAGTACTCCCAGATAAAGGGGATGCCGGACCACTCCCAGCAGACCCTTTGTTACGAGTTTTGGGCGAACAGGCGTATCACCTGTAAGTTTATTATTCAGTTTGATTTGCAGAATCCCCCAGAACTCCTGCCAGTTGTAATACCAGCCACCTGCGAGGAAAATCCCCGTTGCCAGGATAATGAGGCTGATCTGAAGCATCCTGTATTCCTCCCATTGAAAAATAACAGGGCTGTCGACGGATTGGCTATATATCAGAACCAGGATGAGTGTGATAAGGGCTATGAGATTGTACGCTGCCCGATAATAGCGGAAAAACCTCCCTGTGCGGCTGCGAAAAAAAGCCATAACGGAGGGTGTGATGAGCAGACTGTGCAACACACAGAACATCACCCAGAAAAGGGATAACAGGATATAATCCTGACTATCAATGATCCGGTACATCAATTCATTAGCATTCATTTGTCATTCCTCCTCGGACGAGGTTGCAGGTTGAAATACATCTGTTGACAGAAGGTTTTAAGGTCTTTCTTTTCGTTTAGAAGACTACATGCCCCTTTGCATAAGCCTTCCCACTCCTTGAAGGAAAATCCGCAAGGTCCCGAGGATATTTTCCTGGTCTTATCCTTTTCATTGTCTTTCATAAAACATCACCTCCTCTTTTTGTATATATAGACGAGGAGGAGTAAGAAAAGGATACGGCAGAATGTAAAAATTACCAGATCTGCTCAGGGTTCCAGGACGATTCGAAATCCGATGTAACCGTCAAATCCGTAGTCCGTGAAACTCCAGCAACGCACGCTGCTGCGCAGGCCGTTTTCGAGTCCATCTCCCCAGCCTCCCCGCATGACATGGACCTTGCCGGTTGCAGGGCCTTTAGGATTTTCAAGGGGACTCGATTTGTAATAGTTTTCGTCATACCAGTCCTCACACCATTCCCATACATTGCCGGCCATATCGTAGAGCCCCCAGGGATTGGGGAGCTTTTGACCGACGGGATGGGTTTTCATTCCTGCGTTTCCCGCATGCCAGCAGTATCTCCCATCAACTTTATCCCCCCAAAAATAGCGTGTACTTGTTCCAGCTCTGCATGCATACTCCCATTCGGCCTCATAGGGAAGCCTGGCTTTGACCTTATACTTAGCGCTGAATTTTTGGCAGAATTCTTTAGCCTTGTGCCAATGTACGGATTCCACAGGATATTTATCCCCCTTGATGCTGCTGGGATTTTCTCCCATAATGTTCTGGTATTGCTTTTGGGTCACTTCATACATGCCCATCCAGAAACTGCTTATCCTGACCCGGTGTACCGGCTGCTCATCCTTTGAGCTGCCCTGAAAGACAAGGGAGGGATTGGGTTGACCCATCAGGAATTCGCCAGTTTTAATGAATACAAAGTTTACATCGCCTACCGTACGGGTTTTCGGCATTTCTTTGCTCGATGACGGCGTAAGATATGACGTAAGAAGAAACTGTAGAAGCATAAGAAATAGCAGGATTGATATGTGTATTTTCATGATGAAATCACTCCTTAAGCCTGAAGTTGTTAAGATGACCTGAATTAATACTACTCAAATTACCGGTATTTTTTCACATAATAAAGGAAGAGCGGTTTTTTTGTTGATTAAAAATATGGCGGGGGATGTTCTATAGTATTCCTTGATTGATTATAGAAAAGAAAACATTCCAGATAAAACACCGCTTGGGGTTGAAATAAACGGGACAGGTATTATTCTATGCAAGACAGATCTCTCAAAAATCATCAAACCGGAGGCTTTAGGGCCGTGTTGTATCCCGTGATCGGTGTTATATCGATCTCTCTCTATTTTCTGAATACCCTGGTCATGTTTCCCCTCTTTTTCATCATGTCTCTGCTCAAGCTTCTTCCCCTGAAACTATGGAGAAAGGGATGTAATTATATTCTCAATGAACTGGGATCGATATGGATCTCCATCAACAATATCAATTTGATAACCACCCGGAATATCAAGCTCGAGGTAACCGGTGTTGAGGGATTGAGAATTGATGAGTGGTATCTCGTAATATCCAATCACCGCTCATGGGCGGACATCCTTGTTCTTCAGAAGGTTTTTAATCGACGGATTCCTTTCCTGAAATTCTTCCTGAAAAAGGAATTGATCTGGGTCCCCTTCATGGGGATCGCCTGGTGGGGCCTCGATTTCCCCTTCATGAAACGGTATAGCGAAGGCTTCCTTAAAAAATTTCCTCACCTGAGAGGAAAGGATATCGAGATCACGCGGAAGGCCTGCGAAAAATTCCGTGATATTCCCGTTTCAGTCATGAATTTTGTTGAGGGGACCCGGTTTACCAAGGATAAGCACGACCGGCAGGGATCGCCCTTCATAAACCTCCTAAAGCCCAAGGCCGGGGGTATTTCCTTTGTCCTCTCCGCTCTGGGAGGGGAGAGGATGAAGACCATATTGAATGTGACAATACATTACGCCGACGGCATCAGCAGTTTCTGGGACTTCCTCTGCGGGAAGGTGTCGCGTGTAAAGGTTTTTGTGGAAGAGCTGCAGATTACAGAGGATATGCTGGGGGACTATGTGGAAGACCAGGCCTTCAAGGATACCTTCCAGGAATGGCTCAACAAACTCTGGCTTGAGAAGGACCGGAAGCTGACGGCCCTATCTCAGGGAGAGCAGGTGTGAGAAAAGGGGAGCGGATGAGACATTGGTTGGTGTTCTTTCTTATACCAGTTCTTTCCCTCTCTTGTATAAAGAGTTTGAAAGAGCCGGTGAATAGTGTTGTTTTTGCTTTAAAAGACGGGCGGAAAATCAACGTAGGCTGCAATACATCGGAATGCATGATAATGGTAGCCGGCAGGATTATTCTCCGGGAAATGTATTACGGTAAGCCCTCGGAATTCCTGACTCAGAGACATCCCCTGCCTTCCGATATTTTTATTGTGACCCTCCATCCCGGGGATTCCTGCCCGGCCCTGTACAGGGTTCTCGACATGAGGGGCAATAAGCCGAACCTCACCGAGGCCTTTGGAAACTGTGACACCATTAGGGATATCCAGTTTGATCGAAAAAGAGAAATACTAAGCGTTTCCTTCGATAAGTCCTATGCCCCTCATCGTCCTTCAAGGTTTGTGTATAACACAAAAAAGCTGATCCTAAACAGCCTGTATTGATGGCTTTGTACGAACGATGGATCGGGTTTAAACGTTCTTTACGCCGGGGCATCTCTCTTCACAGATGATATCACCCCGATGATCGTGTCCGACTATGCATCCCTTCCGGAGGTCATTATAAAGTCTCGTTCTCGCACGATGAAGCCGTATTTTAACATTCTCCACGGTTATTTGCAATGCTGCCGATACGTCCCTTGCCGACTGGCCCTCCAGGTCGCTTAAAATATAAACCTTTCTTAGATCTTCCGGTAGGCGGGTAATGTAGTTCCTGTAGCACTGATTCATCTCCTGCCGAATTATCAGTTCATCAGGGGCAAAAGGTTTATGTCCGGTCAGGGGATGTTCATCCTCCCTGCCCGTAATGAAACAGTCCTTTTGCCCGATATCAGCGCTACATTCCCTTTTATACTGGGGTCTTTTCCACCAATCCTTTAGGACATTCCCGGCAATTCGATAGATCCAGGTTGAAAGACGGGAATCTCCCCGAAAGTCCTTGAAACCGCGGTGTATTTTAATGAATACCTCCTGTGTCAGATCTTTTGCATCCTCCGTACCGGCTAATCTTGAAAGATAGCGATATATCCCCGGCTGATAAGTCTGGTATATGTCCTCGAAATTCTCGCTGTATTCCATATATATTACTCTCTTTCGAGGACCTTCAATGCAGAAATTTTAAGGCTAACAATGGATTCCGCGGCTTTTAGCAGTTCTTCCCTGGTCAGGAGGGCTTCCCTCTCCAGGACCTGGGCAATGGGATCCTCGGCCCAGAGGTCTATAGGGAAACCCGTTTCGCTGAGAAGGGTGATATCTGAAAATCCGCTGGAGCGTATTGTTTCGATATAGGTTTCCCTAGGCAGGGCACCGGACACACACCCCACATAGGCTTCAATGGATTCCATGAATACCTCTGGAAGTGATTGGGTTAAAACTATATCTGATATGATCATTCGGCCGCCCGGTTTAAGCACGCGAAATATTTCATGAAAGGCCCGTCCCTTGTCAGGCGTGAGGTTGATGACGCAGTTGGAGATGGCGACGTCTATGCAACTGTCGGCTAATGGAAGGTTTTCAATTTCACCCAGGCGGAATTCAACGTTGCGATAGTCCTGTTTCCGGGCATTCTGTCTCGCCCTTTCAATCATCTCCGGTGTCATATCTACGCCGATGACTCTTCCTGATGGACCGACACGGTTTGCAGCCAGGAAACAATCGATTCCTGCACCAGACCCGAGATCTAGAACCCATTCCCCTTCCTTGAGGGACGCCAGGGCAGTGGGATTTCCGCAGCCCAGACCCAAATCGGCATCCTGCGGTATGGAATTCAGTTCCTCCGCGGAATATCCTATATTTCGGCTTACTTCCCTCCCGATACCGCAGCCGCAGGCGGATGAGCTGCAGCAGGAGGAAGATAATGCTGCCCGTGTTTTGGAAATACGGTTAAGGGATTTAGTAATACTCCTGCTTGCTGAAGATAAAAGGGGGGAGGCTTTGTGCTCCTTCTTGTCACCCCTGGCAATGTTTCCGTAAGCTTTGCGAACTTGAGATAATATTTCATCTTTTTGCATTGGATTCACTCCACGCCTATTTTGATAATGATCCCATCAGGGGGCCAAGAAATTCCTGAATCATTCCTCCGAGCAGATCTGATTTGATGAGGGTGAAACAGCAGATGTCTCCCCCCTTGTCCCAGCTGATCAAGGCAAGCTTGTCTCCTGCCTTTAGCCCGGCCCGGTCGCGTAATTCTTTTGGTAGAACCATTTGTCCCCTTTCATCAATTGTGATGAGGGATTCAATGCGGCAGCAGCCTGATTTTAATTCCTCGCTGGAACTTTTGTCACAGCACCCTGGTGCAATTTTTTGGTTCATAAAGGACCCCAATAATCTAAAATGACTGATAATTCAAGAAAATCAGAACAAACAGAATATACAGAATAATCATATAAACGTCAAGCCTCTGGAGTGAAAAGTGAATGTTTTTTATAATTTCTTCCCATTGAACGTATTAATAATTAATGACGGGTATTAGGGAGGTGGATGTGTCAAAAAAGAAGCGGTGCTATCCGGCTGGATCAACGTGTCATTGTTATCAGTTATGCCTGAAAGTGGAGGGCGTAAGGGATGGAAAATTTATTCCAAAAATCATTCATGATGCCCTTACAGTGTCTAAGAGGAGGTATAATTTCCGAATAATCTATTCAGAGGTAATAAAGAATCGGCTTGTTCTGGTAATAAAAACTAAAGCGGGGGAGGGCGTAATAAACAGGATCATGGGATTAATCAAATCCCGGGTCTCAGAACGGCAAAAAAGGATTAGCACAAGATTGACCCCTTACAACCGAAATAATCCTTTTGTAATTCCCATGAGCGAAGAGAGCGATCTGGAAGACTCTGTCAGATCAGAGTGGTTTCATGGAACCGTCTCAGGGTAAAATTTTTGAGACGGTTCCATGAGGTTCCAATCCTTTTTCTGATAAAATCAGCCTTCGTTCTCGATGGCGTCATCAGCAAACTCCCGGAAGTCCTCCGTCTGCAGGACGCCCCGCGGGCAGATGTTGACGCAGGTGTAACAGGCCGTGCAGAGGACCGGATCGATGGAGAAAATCTCCCCGTTCCGGGAGAGTGCCTTCTGTGGACAGGCATCGATGCACTTGTCGCAGAAGACACAGGTTCCGCAGCTGATGCAGCGGTCGATCTCCCGGGTCTCTCCGCCGAAGTAGGCGATGTTGATACGCCTCTGGGGAACCAGGTATTTTTTCGGATGGATGAAGGGTTGCCCGGATAGGGCGGCGTGCAGTTCCATGGCGGCGTAACGGCCCATGCCGATGGCGTCGGTAATGAGACCGGGGCGGATGATATCTCCTATCCCGTAAACCTTGGGATCGCTGCTCTTGTAGGAGTTGTCGGCTGTGATAATATAGCCCCTCTCGTCCAGAAGCACCGATTCCGGCAAAAAGGCGGTGTCCGGGAGTTCGCCAATGCTGAAGAAGACCACGTCGGCGCTCATCTCCGATCCGTCCTTAAAGTATATCTTCCTTTCTTCCAGGCGCTCAATCATGCGGGGCCAGAGAATTTCAGTTCCCAGCCGCCGGGCCATCTCCAGTTCCTTGCCGAAGGCCAGGGGTTTCTGAACGTCGATGGCAGTCACTTTCTTGGCGCCTAACCGCCAGGATTCGCAGGCTATGTCCATACCAACGTTGCCGGCGCCTATCACCACAACCTCCTTTCCTGAGAGGTCCATGGGATTTCCGTTGTTGATGTCCACGAGGAATTTGAGTCCCGAGAGTATTCTCTCGCCGCCGGGATAGCCGATGCGCTTGGAAAGATGGGCGCCCGTGGCTACGATGACCGCGTCGT
>CALCJG010000192.1 GCA_937967705.1 uncultured Spirochaetia bacterium | reverse complement strand
CCAATGTAAGAAAATTTGCCTTTTTCCGTGACCCGGGAATCCCCCTCATAAACGTCACAGATCATGGCGTGGAATCCCTGCATCTCTGCAGGGAAGACGGTATGACATTAACGGCAATGGATGACTGCATTAAAAAACTGGATTCTAAACTGCACATGGTTCTTCATGGACTTTCCCTCCCTTTATGCTTCTTTCAATACGAATCATCCTACCACCTCGACGACTGTTATGAAATGCTGAAGATCAAACTTCCCCTGGGATACTGGTCCCGATACACCGCCATCCTCCGATGCCGTGATTCCGGAAAGAGAAACCTCAACAGCTTTCTTATGGCTCAGAAACCCGAAGACTCATGGAAAAGGATTCTCGTAGTGGATGATGAGCATTGCGTCTGCCAGGTTACCTGTAAAATGCTGGAATTTATCGGCTTCCAGGCATATTTTTTCAACAACCCGAAAGACCTGATACCTTTTTTAAAGCGGGGTGATGCTGCCGTGCATTATGACGCCCTCCTGACCGATTACAGCATGCCGGAGGTATCCGGAGTACAATTGGCCGGAAGAGTTGTCGAAGAAATCGGGCCCCTGCCGGTTATTCTGATGAGCGGATATTTGGAAGAATTCTTCGAGAAGGAAAGAGAGGTGCCCGGGGACCTGCCCGTCGTATCCCTCCTGAAAAAACCCTTTCGATTCGCCGAACTGCATCACATCATACTGATGACCGAACTGGCCAGCCGGTTGCATCGATATTTTACCGCCCCCTGCACTCTCTCAGATGAGGGATAGATAGTAGGCATACTTGATCAGCCCCACATAGCTGTTGATGCCCAGCTTTGTCATGATGTTGGATTTATGGTTGCGGATGGTTTTTTCACTGATTTGAAGTATGTCCGATATTTCCCTGGTGGTATACTCCATGGCAATGAGCTTGAGGATCTCATACTCCCTGGGAGTGAGGAGTCCGTAATTGTTTTTGGCACAGCGCAGATCCACCTCGATCTGATCCAGAACAACCTGTTCCACTTCCGGGGCGAAGAAGGCTGGGGATTTCATAACTATACGGATTCCCTCCACCAGATGAGTCAGACCAGCCCCCTTTGTGATATAAGCCGATGCCCCGGCAGCGCGGGCAGCCGCCACGAGTTCATTGGCATACTACCCGGACAGCATGATCACCCGGCAGTCCGGATAGATCAGCTTGATCCTTCGCGTGGCCTCAATTCCGTTTTCTTCCTTCAATCGGATATCCATCAGCACAACATCCGGCCGGAGAGTCTCCATGACAGAGTAGAGATCCGACGAGCAGTCTGAGCTTCCCACCACCATGATGTCATCCCGGGCATTCAGCACCTGCTGCAGAGATTCCTTAATGATGGCCTGATCATCTACGATGAAGACCTTGATTTTCGTATGATTTTTCTTTTTCCTTTCCACCTTTATTCCCTAGATCATTGAGTTCCGCATTTCATATCAATGAGCGGGGAAGCATTCCCCTGCGTCCCATCGACTTATATGTGATGAAACTTTTCTTATTATTATTATAATATGTAATACTTATTGATCGTCAATGGGCATATATCCCGGGTCTTTTCTGAAAACCCTAAAAAGGGGTGATTTTTCCTATAAAAGAAAAAAATCTTCTTATTATAAGTGAGATCAAAGGGGAAAAAATGACAAAAAAAAACCGAGAATCCCCATTTACTGGAAACAGATTCAATAAAAGTGAGATACGGAGAAGCTCGAGATTACAATCTAAATATGCCTCATGGCAGACAGGGCCAGCATCTCCTGTTACTCCTCATAGAGGCCCTGTTTGAGGACCTGCTCCATGATCTGGGACCGGACCTCCTGTCTTTTGAAAAATTCCACCTGATACTCCAGCATCAGCCACCATTTCTCATTATCCATATCCACCCATTGTGAAACAATTCGACCTTCCGGGAGGAGGGTAGCTGCCAGTTTTTTCAGGGATTCGAGCCGATCCTGGACGCCTGCCCCGGTGCTTCGCAGGGGTATCTTAAGGACATCCAGGAGGAGATCTCCACCATAGTTCACGATGGTCCGGTCCAGGATGATTTTATTGGGGAGTTTGATGATTCGTGAAGAACCGTTTTGTTCCCCCTCCAGGGTTGTAAAAACCGTTCCTATCCTCCTAACGATCCCGAACTCATCACCGATGCGGACACACTCGCCGATACGGAAGGGTTTTTTAGTGATGATGACGAACCAGACCAGATAGGACATCAGAAGGTCGCGGACGGCAAGGGCCAGACCCGTGGCGATCAGACCGAGAAAGAGGGTCAGGTTCTGAAAGGAGAACCCGGCGGCCACCAGTATGACCGTCAGGGCCATGAAGTACAGGAAGGTCTTGTAGACCTTGGTCAGGAAAATCCGCTCCTCTATGGCCACCTCCTTTTCCAAGAGATGGAAAACCCGGTTTTCCGTAAAGCGCAGGATGATGTTGACGATAAGGAAACTGAAGAGCGCCGCGAAGAAGATGTCCAGGGCCTTTATGACATCCGGCGGTATTTCGAGATACCCCTGACGGTTGATGTAATAGAGCGCACCATCCACGCAGAGAAGAAACAGGAGGAGAATAATGCGACGGTTGATGATACGGTTGATCGAGATCATAACAGACTCCTACGAAGTTGCTGGCCCCTCTCCGCACATCCCCCTGTAATCCCGAAAACCCAGGAGGAAAACCAGGCTCAGAAAGAGAAGAAGTGAGAGCAGGCAGAAAAAAAGCTCGGGGCGGAAACGCATCATGACGCCGCCCATCACCCCCCCCGCGGCGGATCCGATAAACTGAAAGGAGTTGAGCATTCCCAACACTGTACCCTTGCGCTGGGAATCGGGATAACGCGAAACAGCTGCCGGCATCAGGGGAGAAAGAATGCAGTATCCGGAATAAAACAGAACGAAGGAAGCGAAATACGACGTCAGTCCGCCTATGAGTACCGGCAGCAGAAGCCCCCCCGCTCCCATGAGAATGCCCACCGAGGCAATCCGCACTGTGCCCAGACGGTCCGCCTTGTTTCCGAAGTAAAACATACAGGCCGTACCGATCAGAGCCACGGGCACAAAAATCCGCCACATCGCGACGATTTCCATGTAACGCCGAATGAGCAGAGGCATGACGAAGAAGACCCCGGCGAGGGAGAAATTGGCCACGAACCCGAGAAGGTTGATCCGCATGAGGTCCCGGTTGAAAAACAGTTCGCCGGGCCTCACCGTCTTTTCCCGTCCCTCATAAGGCTCGACGGTGCCATGATTGTTTAGGTAACAGAATATGTAAAGGATCAGCAGAAAGATCAGGAAGGCGCTCACATAAAAGAGAAAGGGGATGCCGAAATTCCCCGCCAGGAGAGGACTTACGGTAAAACCTATGATTACGGAAAAGCCAATGGAAACCCCCACATAGGAGAGGGCGGCATTCCGTTTGTCCAGGGGAATCCCGTCGGTGAGCCAGGCTATCGTAACTCCCGAGACGGCTCCTGCTCCGGCCAGGGCCCGGGAGGCTATGAGCTGATACACGTCCTGAGAGATGCCTCCCAGGAGCGTACCCGCCATGTATATCCCTAGACCCAGCAGCGTGGCCTGCTTGCGGCCCCAGATGTCGCTGAGTCTTCCCATGGGCACCTGAAGGAGGGTCTGGGCCAGAGCGAAGATCCCCACAGCCACTCCTGCCAGGGTTTCCGTGGCCCCCTGCATGGTTACGCTGTAAATGGAAAAGACGGGAACGAGGATGGAAAAGCCCAGCGTCCGCATGGCGATGACCAGCCCGATTCCGCCCAGCAGCCTTTTTTCGTGACGGGAAAAGATATTCACTTTCTTCAGCCGGGAGCTATGTCTATAAGGGCTTCCAGCTCCTCCAGGGAGAAGGGTTTGAGCAGGAGCCGCACGGTAGGATCCTTCATGTACTCCTCATAGCTCCTGTCCGGATAGTAGCCGGATATCAATATTACCTTAACCTCATTGCGGATATTCTTAAGGGTGGCGAGAACCTCCTTGCCGCTGATGTCCGGGATAATCAGATCGAGCAGAACAAGATCTATTGCGACCCTCCCGCTGCGAAAGAACTCGATACCGGCCCTCCCGCTGGAGGCCTCATGGACCTGGCTCCCCTTCTCTTCAAAAAACGCCCGCAGGAAGGACCGGGTCTCCTCGTTGTCGTCGATGATGAGGACCCTTTGTATCCGGCCGTCTCTCAGCAGTATGCCCCCCTGAGGTTTTTCCACCGCAGGCAGGTAGATGACCGCGACGGTCCCTCCCTCTGCCCGCCGCACGAGGTCAATTCTGCCCCCATGGTTCTTCACGATGCCATAAGCGATGGAAAGCCCCATACCGGCGTGCTTGGCCTTGTCGCGCGTGGTAAAATAGGGTTCGAAGATCTTTCCCAGGATGGATTCATCGATCCCCTCGCCGTAATCGGTAATGACGATTTTGACGAAATTCTTCACGGCAGCGGACTTCAGGTCCGTTATGATATTTTCCGACGAGACATACTCGGTCCTTATCTCAAGATGCGTATCCTGCCCCCCTGCGTCTACGGCGTTTTTAAAAATCTCAACGAACAGCTGCCGCAGCTGGCCGGCATCGGCAAAGACCTTGAGGTCCGACTTCTGGAAGGATTTCTCAATCCTCATACCGGAATTAAGGCCCGGTGTGGCGCCAATGGCAAAGATGATGGGGGATATGATGTCGATATAATCCGGATTATACTTGCCTCGTCGGGCGAAACCCAGCAGCTGATCCGTCAGAATGCTGGCCTTCCTGGCGGCATTGTAGATCTTCTGCGCATAGGCCGAGCGGGGATCATCCTTTTCCATCTTGCGCATGAGGATCTCGGAATAACCGGATATGCCTGCCAGGATGTTGTTGAAATCATGGGCAATCCCCCCGGCCAGCCTGCCTATACTCTCCAGCTTCTTGACCTCGAGGTATTCTTCATCCCTCTTGACCCGGTCCGTAACGTCGTCCACCACGAGGATCAGCCCGGAAACATCCCCGGCATTATTGAGATAGGCAAAACCCTTTCCGGAGAGGAAGACGGTCCTGGTCGTCCCCTTGAAAGGTATTTTATAGGCGAAGGGCGGGATCTCTGCAATCTGGCCCCGGGTAACATTGCGCAGTATATCCGTAATGCCGGAGCGCATCAGTTGGCCGTCGTTCCACAGACGGTATGCCGTCATATCCCCGAGGCTGAGATGCCAGAGTTTCTCGAAGTTTGGATTGATTCTGAGAATCCGTCCGTCCTCATCCACGTGGATGATGGCATAGGGCGATATTTGAAAGAGGTTTTCGGAAAAATAGAGGGACTGCAGGGCCTCCTGTTCCAGCCGCTTTCTCTCTGTGATGTCCCGAATAAGGGAGTTAAGAACGTTCACCCGGCCGTCCGGGCCGTGCAGGACCCGGTTCTTCTGCTCAACCCAGATATAATTACCGTCACTCTTTTTCACACGATAGAGGAAGATGGGAAAATCATCGCCCTCCTCAAGACCCCGCCAGAGATTGAGCAGGCCCCGCCTCTCGTCAGGATGCACGATTTTCAGGAAGAAATTACTGTCATACATCTGGGCGGGTTCATATCCCAGGAGAACCTTGACGGCATGATTCACAAAAAGTACACGCCCCGAAGGGTATTCCAGGGAAACGACCATGTCCGGCAGGCTTTCAATCAGGTTTCGAAATCCCTCAGACGCCGCACCTGTATTTTGATCCTTTAAAGGTTGTTTTTCCATCTCATTATCGACAATTCCGCCATAAACGGCTCAAGGCAGAAGGTCTCCCACAGTCAATTATCACCCCCCCCTGGATATTTCAATAATCTTTTTGTGAAAAATTCGGTTGACAGGTATCCCTTAAACATCATAAAAAAAGGATTGTCGGTAATCCTAAATTTATTTACTTTTTTAAGGGTATCGTTTCCGAAGATCGAGGATTGGGAACAACTAATCGAAGGATGGCAGCGCTGGATACACCAAATGAAAGAAATTGACAAAACCAAGGAAAACATCGGCGTATCCGATCTGGACGACAAAACCAAGAAGGATCTTTTCAACAAGTTTGTCGGGGCCGGAGGTCAGGTCATCGAGAATAAGAAAAAAAAGGGACTGACCGATTTCGACCGGGACAAGCAGAAACAGTACAAGCAGAAGATCGAGACCCACAAGAAAAAAATACAGAACGTAAAACCCGTAGTCCAGCAACGCAAAACCTCAGCCAAATCCCCAAAAGCCAAATCCAGCCCTGCGGTAAAAGGTGAACCCGGAAGCCTGGGCCTGTTTTTTCAGAAATGGAACATCCGCTTCAAACTGATGCTGGCGGGTGTAACGGATTTTTACGGCTACTATATCACCACCAAGTTCATGGCCAAATGGGAGCATGAGTATAAAACCGCACTCCTGGAATCCCAGATGATCTATCTGGATCTTTTCCGACAGAATCCCGCAGTGGGCAAGGAGATCATCGATCAGCTGGATTCCCTGAAATTCATCTATTTCGAACTCATCGAAAAACTGGGCTCCATCTATGACCGCAGCATATTCAACCGCATTTCCGACTATTACAATAATTTTCCCGATGTCCCGCAGAAGGTGTACGACCTCAGAGAGCCCCTCATGGCCACCTTCAAAAATCTCTATCTTCTCAACGGCTACACGGACCTGCTGGCCTATGCCTTCGAAAAGGCCGTGGACATACAGATGAAAGTGGAAAAGAACAAGGCCTCGATATACTCTTCCAAAAAGAAGAAAATGCGAAACAACATCTACATCATCTTCCACAAGCTTTTCCCGCGCCTCCATCTGCTCTTCTGCAATTTCGAGGGCCGTTTCTACCCCCTGAGCGATCCGGAGATCGACCGCATACTGCAGATCACCGAGGAGGAGCGGCCGGGCAAAAGAAAGTCCTCCACTGAACCGAGAGAAGACATCACCATCAAGACCCAGACCGAGATGGATGGCGAAGCTGAGACTGACGAGGCAGGGGAGCAGAAGGACAACCGTTCCGATGAGGTTCGGCGCGGCATGGAACTGATGTACTCTCTCAACCTGAAGAAGATGCGCGAGCAGTTCGACCGCACCGGCATCTTCCAGCATGTACGAGACAACGACAAGGTACTCATGACCTATCTCTACTTCCTGGAGTTTGACAAGGAATACTCACTGATTTTGACCACCCACAAAATCAAATACAAGGTGGATTATTCCGCCAGCGGCAAAATCGACTATCGTCAGAAGTTTTCCGACCTCTATAACGAGCTGCGCGGTTGCATGGGGAGCCTCGAGGAATATGCCAATGTACTGGCCACCTACGAAAAGTTGAGGAAGGAGAAGCCCGTCAGCAACACCCAGTACATGGAGTACAGCAAACGTCTGACAGGCCTGGAAAAGAACCGCAACCACGTCGGTAAAACCGCCCGGATGACGATCAGGGCCTTCATGGAGAAGATCAATCAGGAGTTCAAGACCCTCATAAAGGATATGGATACGACACAGAATGTTGTGGACAATCCCCAGGACGTTCTGGTTTTCGATGCGGGTATTGAGGGCGAGAAGAAAATCAGCGGAAAGAAGGTCTTTGAAGCAATCGACCAGGCCTACTGCTACACCGCAGCTTTCATAGACAGACTGGCACCGGGCGGCGACCTGTCAGGGGACCTGGAGATGAAGGAAACCGAGACGAGGGAACAGGCGACACCAAAACCCCCCGTTGAGGAGCAGCCGAAAAGCGCCCCAGTCAACACGAAAGCCCCCGAGAAAAAGCCCGCCGAAGAGAAGAAGCCGGAAAAGAAATCCGTCATTGACGAGCTGGAGGATCTGTTTTAAGTCTCTTACCGCGCATCTCCTCCCGCCTTAGTTCAAGGATCCTCTGACGGGTTTCCCCGAGCCCTTCATCCCGGTAGGGAAGGGATTTGGGATTGCTGCAAAGACCGGCAATCTCTTGCGGCGTCAGTTCCCCAGCCAGGGGCGAGGGGGAGGCGATGGTTCCCTCTTTCTTCCTCCCCACCGAAGGCCCTCTGCCCAGATGAAATCCCGCATCAAAAAGGGCCCGCCGTATCTGCGGAGCGCTGGAATAGGTGGTCAGGACCGCCTCATCGGCACAGAGGGACCGGAGTTTTCGGAAATAATCCAGGGACCACAGCTCGGGATTTCTGGCAGGGGAATAAGGGTCCTGAAAAACGGCATCGAAGAGAATCCCGGAAGCCTTGCGGAGGTATTCCCTTCCGTCCCCTATCACCAGGCTAAAGGTAAAATTCTCCCCGGTGTATTCCGAACCCTGCCGGGAAATCTCCACTCCCTCCCTGAGCCGTTCATAAACGGCATCCCTCTCGTCTCCAAACCGCAGGGAGGACATCAGAGGAAAATAGGACTCGGTTTTTTCCAGGGAGATGATCCGGAGGCTCTGACCCCTTTCCCTTCCCTGGAAGGCCAGGAGCAGGGCCAGAACATTATAACCCAGGCCAAAACCCACATCCAGGACCGTCAGGACCTGCTGTTTTCTGCTTAAAAGTCCCGAGGGAAGGAGATGCTTCAGACAGGCCTCCTGATAGGCACCCGAGAGGGAGTGCATGGCCTCCCCGTATTCTTCCGCATAGAGGGAAGCGCTCCCGTCTTCAGTGAGGAGTAAACGATAACCAGACCCTTCGGAAGGGTAACCCGGCTGCATCGTCAGGGCTGTATCATCCTCTGGGCGGCCTTGACAGCCTCCGCCAGGGCCCTGTCCAGCCCCTCGGGGGATTTGCCCCCCGCCTGGGCCATATCCTTGCGGCCGCCGCCTCCTCCCCCTACGATGCGGGACACCTCTTTAATGAGTCCGCCGCAATCAGCACCCCGGCTTACGGCGTTCTTTGTGGCCGCGAAGAGGAGCATGGCCTTGCCCTCCTCCCGGGAGCCGAAAAGCACCACGGAATCCGCCTCCCGGGAGCGTATGCGGTCCGAGAGATTCCGCAGGTCATCCACGCTGGCCCCGTCAAACTGATGAGAAATGATTTTCACGCCGTTATGGAGCACCGCCTGGCCCAGTATGGCATCAAGGTTCGAGGAGAGGCTGTCGATCTTCATCTTCTCGATCTCCTTCTCCAGCCTCCCGGCTTTTTCCACGATATCCTCGATCTTCTTGAAGAGATCCCCCTCCGAGGCATTGAGTAGCCGTGTCAGGTCATGGATCACACGGCTGTTATGGCTGTAACGGTCATATATGCCCTTGAGGGTGATGGCCTCGATCCGGCGAATCCCCGCTCCCGGCGAGACCTCCCGCAGGATTTTAAAAACGCCGATCTTGCCGGTGTTGTCCACATGGGTTCCGCCGCAGAGCTCCATGCTGACGTTACCCACCCGGACCACCCGGACGTCCTCCTCGTACTTCTCATCGAAGACCGCCATGGCCCCCGTCTTGAGGGCCTCCTCCAGCTTCATTCGGCTGGTCTCCACGGGAATGGATTCCCAGATACGGTTATTGACGATCCTCTCGATCTCATCGATCTCCTCATCATTGAGGGCCTTGAAATGGGTAAAATCGAAACGCATCCTTTCGGCCTCCACAAGAGATCCCGACTGATGCACATGATCCCCCAGGGTATGACGCAGGGCCGCCTGCAGCAGATGGGTGGCGGTATGATTGGCGCGTATCAGATTCCTGTTTACCACATCGAATTCCGTCCTAACGGCATCCCCCGTATGGAAGACCCCGTCCAGCACACGCCCGGCATGCAGGATGGTCTTATTGATCTTCTTGGTGTCCTCCACGATGAAGACGGCGCCGTTCCCCGAAACGATCCGGCCCCGGTCGCCCACCTGACCCCCGGCCTCCCCGTAAAAGGTCGTTTCCTCGGCAACCAGGATTCCCTGGTCCCCGGCCTTAAGTTCCTTCACCGGGACCTTGTCGTCCGCGAGGAACTTCACCCGGGTTTCGATGACATCCTCCTCGTATCCCCGGAAGGGCGTTTCTCCGGCCTCTCCGGAAATCTCCTCCATGACCCCCTCCAGGGCCTTCTCCGCGGACTTCCAGCTCTGCTTGCCCCGCTCCCGCTGTTTTTCCATCTCTGACTCGAACTCCGCCATATCCACTCGCAGGTTCTGCTCGGAGGCGATCTCCACGGTCATCTCCAGCGGAAACCCGAAGGTGTCGTAAAGGAGGAAGGCGTCTCTTCCGGACATCATATCCCCGCCCCCTTTTTTAAGCCCCTTCATGATCTCCTCCAGCCGATCCATCCCGTTTTCCAGGGTTTCCAGGAAGCGGTTCTCCTCTCCCTCGAGGACATTTTTCACATTTTTATGGGCCTTGACTATCTCGGGATAATGTTCCCCCGCCACGGCAACCACCTGATCGGTCATATTATAAAGAAAGGGTTTGGTGATACCCAGGAAGCGACCGAAACGGAGGGCCCTTCGCAGAATCCTCCGCAGCACATACCCCCTCCCCTCATTGGAGGGATACACCCCGTCGGAGATGGCAAAGGTAAGGGCCCGGGCGTGCTCCACCATAACGTTCACAGGGGCGATGTTGTCCCCTTCGTAGAGACGCCCGGTTTCACGGCAGACGTAGTCCACAAGACCCCGCAGCTCATCGGTCTCGTAAATGGAGTCCACCTTCTGTACCAGCGTGGCCAGCCGCTCCAGCCCCATCCCCGTATCGATTCCCGTCCTGGGCAGAGGGGTAAGCTTGCCGCTCACATCCTGATTGTACTGATTAAAAACCAAGTTCCAGAACTCCAGGAAACGCTCACAGTCACAGCCGGGTTTGCAGTCCGGCGAACCGCATCCGTATGCAGGACCCCGGTCCAGATACAGTTCGGAACAGGGACCGCAGGCACCGGAATCCCCGGCGGGTCCCCAGAAGTTATCCTCGCGCCCCAGCCGCACGATCTTTTCCGCCGGAACTCCGATGTTTCCATGCCACAGACCGAAGGCCTCATCGTCATCCTCATATATGGAAATCCAAATATCCTCCCGGGGAAATCCGATGATCTGCGTGGAATAATCCCAGGCGAATTCGATGGCCTCTTTCTTGAAGTAATCCCCGAAGGAGAAGTTCCCCAGCATCTCGAAGAAGGTGCAGTGCCGCTTGGTTTTACCCACCCTTTCCAGGTCGCTCGTTCGCAGACATTTCTGCACAGTAGAGGCCCTGGTGTAGTCCAACTTTACCGTGCCCGCAAACATCGGTTTAAACTGCACCATCCCCGCCGTGGTAAAGAGCAGCGTGGGATCATCCTTAGGTATGAGTGAACTGGAGGGTATGATCTTATGATCCCGGTCTTTAAAAAACTGCAGAAAAGAACCTCTCAAATCCCTTACCTTCAGCATGGAAAACTCCTGTTAAACAATAATATGGATGCCTTTATGGCATACAGACATAATAGATGTCATACATCCTCTTCCAGCGGCTCATCCGTCTCCCCTTCCTCCCGGAGCCTTTGAAGTACTCTGCGAATCGTCTTCCCATCAAAACCCCTCTGGCGCAGATAGAAGGTGATTTTCTGCAGGCGGGGTTTATCGTGGTTCAGCCCCTTCCATTTTCGATACGCCAGGTCGTAGATCCGCTTAAAATCCGGAGAGTCATTTTCCCTTTCCCTCAGAGCCCTGTCAACCATCCTGGAAGAAATTCCCCGCTGAATCAACTCCCGCTTGAGAAGGTTGTCGCCGATGACCTTGCAGCTGCGGCGCGACCGGATATAGTTAAGTGTAAATGCATAATCATCGATCAGCCCCGCCGACTTGAGGTATTCCACCTCGTCCCGGTAAACCTTTTGGGAAAACCCCTTTCGGGAGAGGTATCGGTCCATCTCCAGGCTCGACCGGCCGCGCATGGCCAGATACCCCAGAGCTTTCTGCCGGCAGGAGTATTTCTCACCCTCCTCCTTCAACTGCTGATAGAGGATGGTATCCACGGCGGTCCCTTTCCCCAGCCTATATTGTGAAAAGACATTCAGGGGCAGCTTGATCAATTCTTCAGAACTCAAAAGAATTTCAACATATTTTTCTTTGTACCGTATGTCAGCAATCTCCAGCATGACACCTGCAATAAAAAGGGGATGCCTCTGATATCCGCACCCCCTCTCTTATCCTGGTTGAACTGTTTGTTTTTAACGTTTAGAGAACTGAAATCTCTTTCTCGCTTTCTTCCGGCCGTATTTTTTACGTTCCACCGCACGGGAATCCCGTGTCATAAAACCCGCAGACCGGAGGGGTTTCTTGCTCTTCTCGTCAGCCCTGCTCAGGCAACGGGCAATGGCAAGCCTTACGGCACCCGCCTGACCGGACCAGCCGCCTCCTCTAACAGTAGCCATGACATCGTAAGAGTCGATCTTGTCTATGAGCTCCAGAGGCTGTCTTACCACCAGTTCCAGTGTCTTTCTTCTAAAATACCCGGAAATGGGCGTGTTATTAATCTGTATGGTCCCGGAACCGGGCTTTAGCCAGACCCGGGCTACCGAAGCCTTTCTTCTTCCCGTTGCATAAATCCTGTCGTTGGCCATTAATCAATACTCCTGAATATTTGATAGATTGTTAGATTTCCAGCTTTTCCGGCTGCTGCGCGTCATGGGGATGCTGAGTACCGGCATAGACCTTCAGATTCTTGAAGACCTTTCTGCCCATGGGCCCCTTCGGCAGCATGCCTTTTACGGCATGTTCAATGATAAATTCTGGCTTTTCCTTGAGGACCTTCTTTATGTTTCTGAACTTGATCCCGCCGGGATACTGAGAATGGCTGAAATACTCCTTATCGTCGCTCTTGGTTCCGGTCAGCAATACCTTCTCTGCATTGATTATAATTACGTTATCACCCATATCCAGATGGGGCGCGAAAGTGGGTTTATGCTTGCCCCGCAGTATGCGGGCCACTTCCGTTGCAAGCCGGCCCAGCACCTTGCCCTCGGCATCGACCAGGAACCATTTCTTATCGATATCCGTCGCCTTGAGTGAATAGGTTGTTTGTATGCTCTTCATCTTTTCCTCTTACAGGTATTTCAAGTCTAAATGGGGAATATCTGTCTAAAATATCAAAATCGGTGATTGGGTGCCGAATGATAAAGATTTAGAGAGCAACCATATCCAGCCCCCCTGTTTTTGTCAATAATAATAAACGCACTTTCAGGCCGTCCCGGAGATTAATTAAAAGAGCCGGCTGCTCTCCAGGAGCAGGGTCACAGGTCCGTCATTGATCAGATGAACCTTCATGTCCGCCGCAAAAATCCCCGAGCTTACGCGGGGGTATCTTTCCCGGCAAAGGCTGACGAAAGCCCTGTACAGATCCGCCGCCCTTTCCGGTATCATCGCCTCGGAATAGGAGGGCCTTCGCCCCTTCCTGGCATCCCCGTACAGGGTAAACTGGGAGACCAGTAAAAGATCCCCCTCCACGTCCTGCAGGGAGAGGTTCATCTTTCCCTGACCATCCTCGAAAATTCTCATGGGGAGGATTTTATCCGCCAGATACTCCCCATCCCGAGGGGTATCGTTCTCATGCACACCCACGAAAACGAGTAACCCCTTACCGATGGAAGCCACGCTTTTCCCATCCACCAGGATTTCCGCTTTTTCCACTCTTTGCACAACGGCTCGCATTTACCCTCCGTAAACCAAGGGGCCCCCCGGATACTGAGTCATCACCCCTTATAATCTTGAATACCGGCAAAACCGCATTTCCTACTGAACGAAAGGAGAGTAAATTCGGTGTTTTGATGAACCCATAAAAAAGCCGCCCGATACTACCGGGAGGCCTCATAATACTTATTGCCGGATGTCATCACAGAAAACTCATTTCAGCTTTGACGCCAGCACATTCTCGGGCTGAACCCCTACCATCCTCTCCAGTTCCTTGCCATTCTCAAAAATGATCAGGGTGGGTATGGAACTTATACCGTATTTTTGAGCTATCTCGGGATTCTCATCCGTATTAAGCTTGGTTATCTTGGCGCTGATAGTGCCCGACTTTTGAAGCTTTTCCAAAATAGGGGTCTGCATACGGCAGGGACCGCACCAGGGAGCCCAAAAATCAACGAGCACCTTACCCTCGGATCCCAGTACGCTGTCGTTAAAGTTTTTATCAGTAACTTCCAGGATATCTCCCATCTCTCCTCCTTATTTTAAGAACTTTAGTCCTTTAGATCTGTCTTTAATGCTTTTCTCTATATTATATACAACCTCATCGATTATTTTACGATTATTTTCCTGTTTTTTTATAATTTTTCCAGTTTTTCTGTCCAGAATCCAGATCTGCAGGGTTTCAATCTTTCCGTCTCTGTAGGAGAGAACATACTGACTCAACTGCATCTCCTTCCTGGTTTCCGGATTATAATCATACTCGATGATCCTTCGCGTCTCCAGTTTTTTGTCTCCGCTGTAGCCGTATAGGTCCAAACAGGAACGGAACATCTTTTTATTGTCGATTCCTGCGATTGAGAAATACTCAAATTTCAGCGGCCTGTAGTCCCCATCCAGGTAAAAATTACTGTAACCCGATTTCACCTTTTGGGGTTTCCCGTGGTTAAGAAAGATGGAATAATCTGCCTTTGTCAGAATGCCGTTTTTATCATTTTTATACTGGAATCTCTCTTCGAGATAGGGAAGCAGTTTGCCGTCTTCGGAGCGCAGATGCAGGATTTTTGAGGGTTTACCCGAATCCTTCTTATAGGTGATCTCCGCCACCTGTTTCAGCTTCCCCTTTTTAAAGGTGCTCTTCTTGATAATCCTCCCCCGGTCATCCCTGTCCTCTATGACAGAAAGACTGGAACAAGCGGCAAGAAACAGAAGAACCAATGTTATTGTATAACGGTTTATAAACACAATCAATCACCCATGCTGTCAGAACACAATGTCCTCACAAACAATCTCTATTTTGTCACAGAACCCGCCACTCCCCTCTGATGCTTCGGAACAGCTTGAAGGGATATTCGTCAGCAAAAGCCGTAATTTTTATATACGAATATAGCGCATTTATAATATCATCAAAATTAATAAGCCTTCAATAGAATGTCAAATAATATTCGCTGTTGATTTGACCCATATCATCACTCCAGGGACCTGACACCTCCCGTGCTCCGATTTTTTCTTCCCAAAGTTCATGGAGGAAAACAAATCATTTTCATTGATTTGTTCAATCCCATCCCGCAACATCTCCCCCCAGGATGAACGAGAAGCGTTGCAGTAAAAAAATATTTGCATTCCTCAACACCCCATTTAGGATTACCGCCTGACGGAAGTGATCAGAAGGCCTATGTCCAGTGAAACCGAAAATCCAGCAAAGCCGAGGAGAGCAGTCATGAAACAGTATCAACACAACACCGGAAATATCATAGGCAGGGGGGGGGGTGAGCTCTTTTTCCAGTCCTGGACCGTCACAAAGCCGTCTGGCGTGCTGGTCATCTCACATGGAATGGGCGAGCATTCCGGCCGGTATGGAAATCTCCTGCAATGGCTCGAGGGAAAGGGAATATCAGTCTACGCTCTGGATCATCGGGGCCATGGCAGATCGGCAGGCCGAAAGGGGCATGTCAACTCCTTCATGGAATATGTAGAAGACCTGAAGATCTTCATCAGCATCGCTCGCAGTGAAACCGAAGAAATACCCGTGTTTCTCCTGGGACACAGCATGGGAGGCGCTATTGCCCTGAAATACGCCCTCACCTATCCGGAGAGCCTGGACGGACTGATCCTCTCCGCCCCGGCCCTTATCCCCGCAATGGACGTTCCAGCCTGGAAATCAGCCCTGGGGCGTTTCTTTTCAAAATATCTCCCGGAGCTGACCATGAGCAACGGCCTCAATGCGGACGACATCTCCCATGACCGGTTTGTGATCGAGGCCTACCGCTCTGACCCCCTGGTACACGACCGGGTTACCGCCCGATTCTACACGGAATTCACCGCCACCATGGAGGAATGCCTGAAACGCGCCACCGAACTCACTCTGCCCCTGCTCGTCTTTCACGGCACCGCCGACAGAATGGTGGACTTCCGCAGCAGCATCGTGACGGCAGAAAAGGCCTCTTCCCCCGACAAGGAACTGCGTCTCTTCGAAGGGCTCTATCATGAGACCATGAACGAGGTGGATCATGAGAGGGATAAGGTACTGGAGACCGTGGGCCGCTGGCTGCTGAGGCATCTAAAATCCCTCAAAGGAGGGGGAAGCATCGTTCAGAAAAAATCCACCGCCAAGAAAGGATCACCTAAAGCCGGCGGGAAGAAGCCCGGGGCTTCCGGCAAGCCAAAGACACGGAAATAGCGTGATAGCTGGCAGGGGTCAGAGCCCTCCGGTCACATTCTATATCGTCAGTTCATCGAAGGTGTCTATCATGGCCTGTTCCAGCAGCACATCGCCGCTGCGAACTTCAGAGTGCATACAGCCTGCGCGATTGCATATGCCGATGCAATGCGCCACATCCCCCGTCCTGGTGGTAAAGAGCGTCACGATGTCCCCTCCGCACCGGCAGGGAGCAAAAACCGGCAGTTTCATACCGCACTGGGGACAGAGCATCTCGTATATCAGGCCCTCCTCCACTTCCACGTCCAATGTCACCCGTGACTTTTCCCCGTATACAGGGCTCAGAGCCAGCAGGCCCTCCCCCGCAGCTCCCCGGATACGGAGAAGAATCCCCGGATAGCCGTTAAAAAGGGCCCTCCGGGAGATCAGGCTATGCCCCTGGGGGCAGAAACAGTCCCTGACCACCAGCACCTTCTCTCCCTTCGCCGCTTCCCTTTTAACCGGCGTGGGTATCAGGAGCATTCCCTTCCCATCGAAGATCTTCATAGGCTTCCTCCTCCAAACCCCGTGTCCGATCTATAACCGGGCACGGATAATTCCCCTATTATTAAAATAGGTATAACGGGGAAACATATCAACCCTAAGTACTATCCGTCAGGGATCAGGGAGGGGTGATAAGCCCGGTTCGGGATATTTCCGGCACCCCTATAAACAATAACGCCGGGTGGGAGTCCCGGCGTTATCCATAATGGTTCTGCGATGTTGGCTCAGTTAATTACTTCAAAAGCTGCAATACGGTTTGCGACTTGGTGTTAGCCTGCGCCAGCATGGCCGTAGCCGCCTGCGTCAGGATCTGATAGCGCACAAAGGAGCTCATCTGCTCGGCCATATCAGTGTCACGGATACGGCTCTCGGAAGCCTGAACGTTCTCATAGGCATTCATGAGACCCTTGGCTGCATGCTCAAGCCGATTGTAATAGGCGCCCAGGTCGGCTCTCTGCTTGGAAATGATTCTCAATGCCTCGTCTGCCAGACCGATGACCGCATTTGCCTTTCCGGGAGTTGAAAGGGAGATGAAGGTCAGAACGGTGGGATTCCGGAGGCCCAGGGCGGCGGTCGTCATCGTTTCGATGAAAACCCTCTCCCTCTGATGCATGTTGGGACCCATATGGAACCACATGGAAGCCGTCGGATTGAGACGAGCAAAAGAGCCTGTGAGAAGCTTCATCTTGTTGAATTCCGCCTGTGAGGCAATGCGGTCTATTTCGTCAACAAGCTCGGAGATTTCCACCTGGATCTGCTGCCGATCCTCAGGGGTGTAGATACCGTTGGCAGACTGAACTGCCAGAACCCTGATTCTCTGGAGTATATCGTGAGATTCCTGGAGGTAACCTTCGGCGGTCTGAATCAGCGACATGCCGTCTTCCGTATTTCTCTCGGCCTGTCTCAAACCCTGGATCTGAGATCTCATCTTTTCGGAAACGGCAAGACCGGAGGCATCGTCACCGGCCCGGTTGATTCTCATTCCGGATGATAGCTTCTCGACGTCCTTGGTGATACTCCAATCGTGAAACTTTAATGTTCTGTGCGCAAATATGGCACTCACATTGTGGTTGATAATCATATATTTCCTCCTTGAAATAAATTGCTATCTTCCTTGATAGCCCTATGATTACTCTATTATCATTCTCATGTTCGTCATGAATGAGAATTTGTCTAACGACGAATATTCCCGATTTTCCATGATTATCGTCGTTTATTGATATTTATAACCCCATTTTACCCATTTTTTATTATTTTGATTTTTTTTGAAAAAACCGGAAAAAACAAAATTATTCTACCCGGGATAAAAAGCTTGATATATTATTCCAGAATTACTTTTTGTGGGAACAAAGTCGGCATCGGGGGAACGCCCCATCCCGCAGGAAGAAGCCCTGATAACGAAAAAAATCATTTGCTTTTTTCCAAACCAGTTGATAGCTGTTCGAACACATTGAATAACAGCGACAGAGATGACGAGGCCTTTCTAATCACATGACCAAATACAGAGGATCTAGCTCCCGGCTGAAAAAACCGGGAACTCCGGGCAAGAGCACTTCCCCACTGCCTTCATTTTCGGGATACGAAACGCCTGAGGTCATACGATGGGCTGGAGGTATACTCGGAGGCCTTTTCGACCGGGCGCGGAACTCCAGGGCCGCGGTCATCGGCATCATAACCGGTGTCCTCATAGCCTTCCTCGTCATCATCACCATCGATTTTTTCAAGGTCAAGGCACTGGCCCATTATCAGCCCAATATCACCACCAAGATCTACGATAAAAACAACGTCCTGGTATCGGAGCTCTTCCGTCAGAAACGGGACATGACCCCGCTGAAAAAGATACCCAGACACCTGGTTCATGCCTTCATATCCATAGAGGACAACGAGTTTTACGATCACTTCGGGATCAACATAAAAGGGATCGTCCGCGCCTTCTTCATCAATATCTTCTCCGGCAAGATAAAACAGGGTGGAAGCACTATAACTCAGCAGACCGCTAAAATCCTGCTCACATCCCGGGAGAGGAGTCTCTACCGCAAGATCAAGGAGGCCTTCATCTCTCTGATGATGGAGATGACCTACAGTAAAGACGACATCATGGAAATTTACCTCAACCAGATATTCCTGGGACACGGGACCTACGGGGTGGAATCGGCCTCACAGTTCTATTTCAGCAAGCAAGTCACAGAGCTCAATCTGGCCGAGTGCGCCCTGCTGGCCACGCTCCCCTCGGCGCCCAACCGGCTCTCCCCCATCCGCTACCCCAAACGCTCCATGGAGCGGCACAGGGTTGTTCTGGCGCGCATGGTAGACCTGGGTTTCATCACCATCCCGGAGGCGGAGAAGGCCTATCTCGACTTCTGGCCCAATTACCTGGATTTTATCAACAACCTCCCCCCCAGCTACAACACCTGGTCGGCCAGACTGGACAAGGCCCCCTGGTTTACGGAATACCTGAGACGCCGCTTGATCAAGAAATACGGCGAAGAGGCGGTGTACGAAAAGGGTCTTCTGGTCTACACTACCCTTGATCTGTCCAAACAGACGGCAGCCCAGGAAATCCTGGAGAAGTCCCTTCAGTACCAGACATCGGTGTCCGGGGGGCTGGCCTTCCACAACGAGGACTTCATAATCGATACCTACAGCGAGGTCGTGGACACCTTTACCCTTCTTTTTGACATCGATCAGTTCCGTAAAACGGGTTCCCGGGAAAAGATGAAGGTCAACGAACAGCTACAGGCAAGCGCCATTGACGAACTGGAGGTGATCAATTATTTCTACGGGCTGGACAACATCGGGGCCCTGATTGACCGCTACAAGCTGGGTTATGCCGACGAGAAGGAGCTTCAGCGCGTCGAGGGATGCCTCATCTCCATTGATCACCGCACGGGTTTTATCGAGGCGATGGTGGGGGGGAGCGAGTTTACCTCCATCAATCAGCTCAATCGGGTCATTCAGTCCCGGCGCCAGCCCGGATCGGCCATCAAGCCGCTTCTCTATGCCGCCGCCCTGGAAACCGGGAAATATTCGCCGGCCACGACCATACTCGACTCGCCCATCATCTACATGAGCAGCGACGGCGGGGACTGGATCCCTGAAAACTACGAGGGGGAATACTACGGCCTAGTCCGCCTCCGTTTCGCTCTGGCCAAATCGATCAACGTCGTCTCCATCCGCATTGCCGAGGCGATTGGAATCGACCAGGTGCTGAAATACTATGGCCGTTTCCTGCGGCTCAACCCGGCCGAGACGAAGACACGAATCCCGCGCAACTATTCCATTGCCATCGGCTCCTTCGAGGTGAGTCCCTTTGAACTCGCCCGGGCCTACGCTATCATCGCCAACGGCGGCAGGGACGTGATGCCTTTCGCCATACGCTATGTCAAGGACCGCAACGGGAAAATTCTGGAGAACGAGGAAGAAGAGACGAAAAAGGCCCTGGAAAAAGAGGCGGCCGCAGGGACCCTGCAAATCATCAAGCCTGAAACCGCCCAGATCATGATCAGCATGCTGCGCTCTGTCATAAGCGAGGGAACCGCACGCCATGCCTCCATAGGAAGACCGGTAGCCGGGAAAACGGGCTCCACAAACAACTGGAAAGACGCCTGGTTCGTGGGCTTCACTCCCCAACTGACAACGGCCATCTGGATAGGGTATGACAAGCTGGGATTGTCCCTGGGCATAGGCCAGGCGGCCGCCGGTGTGGCCGCTCCTGTGTGGGGCCGCTACATGAGAGCCGCCCACAAGGGCGAGCCGGTATTGGGATTTCCCACCTACGCCTCCCTGGTGGAACACAAGGTATGCGCCGAATCCGGTCTCAATCCGACACCCAGCTGCAAAACGGTCATTTCAGAAATTTTCATTCCCGGAACCGTGCCGACAGTGAGCTGCAACACCTGCGGCGGGCTGAAATACCGCCTTAACCTTTCCAAGAAAGGTCCCGAGGAAAACATCATAGACGACCAGAAGAAGGCCATTCTCAATAACCTGAGCAAGAAGAAAAAGAAGAAGAAAGCCGGCTCCGCGCTGGACAATATCGGCAACGATCTCCTGAACTGACCGTGATGCCGTCCACGTCTACCATCAGACGATTCAGCGCCGAAGCCCGTTTGACAATTCTCATGGGGGATACATGGACATAGACAGGTTTATCATCGACAAGGACAAGACCTGCCTGCTGGTGGTGGACATTCAGGAGAGGCTTTTCAATGCCATGGATTTCGACATTCGGAAAAAGATGGTAAGGAACTCGGGTCACCTGATTCAGGCGGCTCAGGTTTTCAATATGCCCATTGTGCTGACAGAGCAGTACTCCAAAGGGCTCGGTGCCACAATACCGGACATCAAGAACAGAATCCCGGACATCGAGCCCCTGGATAAAACCTACTTTGACTGCATGAGCGACGACAGCGCGGCCCGGAGGATAAGGGAGATCGGGAAAAGTACCGTCATCATGGTGGGGATAGAAACACACATCTGCATCCTCTTTACAGCCCTGTCGCTCATGAAGGAAAATTTCAGCGTGATTGTGGCCAGTGATGCCGTCTGCTCCCGAATGACCCATGAATGGCAGATGGGACTTCAGGCAATGTCCCTGGCCGGTGCGGTCATCTATCCCACCGAAACCATAGCCTTCATGCTCATGGGGCAGTACGGGACCGAGGAATTTAAGATACTCTCGCCTCTATTCAAATAAAGGAGCCTAAACCATGAAAAGGACCATTCGCGGAACCCTTATATCCCTCCTGGCCTTTGGGCTGTTCTGGAGCTACGCTCACGGCCGGCAAACCCTCCTGCCGCAGAACGAGATTAAGAACCTGGAGAAATCCGGCCATCTGATCCCCGCCGGCAAGGACACCTGGAAGACACCCAAAGGGCTTATTCTGAAGGGACGGGACCCCAAAGGACAAACCCGGCTGGAGCATATCATGCGCCATACCAGGGACATGCCCCGGAGAAAAAAGCACGGCGTTTTCAGCGTCAGCAGGGCAGAGGTGATCAATCTGATGGATCAGACCTGGCTGGCCGTCAAATCAGGCCGCCTTAGAGGTAAGGCCCGGGGAGGCAATGTGGCCTATACCTATCGGCTCAGGAAAGAGGTGGGATATCTGGGGGGTCAGGAGGGAGCCCGTAAGGGGCATCCCAAACTGAATGCCGTCCGCATGGTACTCAGGGAAGGCACGTCCGAGGTCATAACGTTTTTCCCCTTTTAAAGGAACGGAAAGCGGAAATCTCAGGCAGAGCGTCCCGGAAGAGGCGCCATCACACTGGATAAAACGGGTAAGCTTATGAAGGAACCGAAAAAAAGCAGCATAACATGCCCCTTCTGCGAGGAGGGGGTTTTAAAGAACACCAAATGCCCCCGATGCGGCAGGATTTTTCTGATGTGCGACGAATGCGAATCCCTCTACCGGGACGGAAAATCCCTGGAAGAAGAGCTCCCCTCAACGGAATGCCCCTTCTGCGGAACCGCCATCGATTGAATTCCAGACGATCAGCCGGCCGTCCATGACGGGCCCGTCCACGCAGGCTCTCCGGAGTCCCTTAATCGTCTCCACGGTACATCCGGAGCAGAGCCCAATCCCGCAGCCGAAATAATTTTCCAGGGATACCTCAACCGGGAGTCCCTCCTTGCCGACCGTCTCCATCAGACGGGCCATCATGACAGTGGGACCGCAGGTATAGATGCGGTCGAAGGCCTCCCTTCCCATAAGCCTCGCGGCAGTATCCGTCACAAAGCCCTTCTCTCCCTGGGTTCCGTCATCGGTGGTAATGACCAGTTCATCCAAGGCCTCGCGGAACCTTTCCTCCAGGAAGACGTACTCCCGCGACCGGGCCCCGTATACCATGACGACCCGGCATCCGGCCTCCTTGAGTCTCCGGGCCAGGTAGTAAAGCGGGGCACTACCCACGCCCCCCCCGACCAGCAGGGCACGGCCCTTTTCCATCAGGGTAAAGCCCCGGCCCAGCGGGGTGATGACGTCGAAGGGCCCCGGCTGAGATTCGCAGAGCAGCCGGGTTCCCTTTCCCACAACCCGGACCACCAGTCCCTGTATCCTGCCGTCCTGAAAGAAGATCGAGAAGGGTCTCCTGATGAGGG
>CALCJG010000191.1 GCA_937967705.1 uncultured Spirochaetia bacterium | reverse complement strand
TGGGTCTCCAAAACAGTCAATTACTTTATTTTCTCCCTGCAACCGTTGCTATTTAATAATGTATAACTATCCATAGAACCTCTCCCCACTCTTCATCAGGGAGTGGCTTTTTATACGCTTTATGACCGCTGTCCTCCACGAATTTCTCCCGGAGTATCACGATATCAACCCTTCGATTATAAGCCCTGCCTTCCGGAGTTCCGTTATCATCGATGGGTCGGTATTGACCAAAAGCAACCGCTGAAAGCTGCTTGGGATTGACACTCTCGTCCTCTGCGAGAAAACGCAGTACATTGATGCTTCGGGCCGATGAGAGTTCCCAGTTCGTCTCAAATCCCTCCTTAAGGGCGCCCGGCCCCATGGCACGGTTGTCCGTATGACCCTCGATTCGTACGAAATTGGGAACCGCTTTGATAATCTGTCCGAGTTTTTTCAGTATCGGCTTGATGTCCTCCCTGAGCCGGGCACTTCCCGGATCGAAATAGGCATCCCCGGATAGTGTAATCACCAATCCCCTCTCGTCCTCACGCATCCGTATTTTTTTTGCCTCAATCTCCGGCTTGAACGCTTCAACAGCCCTCTTCAGGGCAGCGGAAGTTACCCGTCCCTTCTGACTGGATGGCAGCTGCATGATATTGTGACCCATTTCCATCAAACGCCCCTTGGAAAGCGAAGCCCCCCCCTGCATGATGCCCAGAGAGGCCTTGAAGGAGGTCATCATCAGCTTGAACTCCTCCTGCGGGATTACCGTAACATCACCCATCATAACGATGAAGAAACACATGAGGAGGTTGTTCATATCCCCCATGGAGACGAGCCAGGGAGGGGCACCCTTTTGCTCGCTTTTTTTCCGTTTCATCCCCATTATTCGCCCACCTCACTGGATATGGCATCACGTTCGGAAGGAGGCAGGAAGGAGACCAGCTTGTCTTTTACAATGCGGGGATTCTCACCGGACTGAATAGACAGGGTTCCCTCAAGCATAATCAGTTTTGTCAAAACTTCTTCGTTAGTACGTAAATCCAATTTACTGGCCATGGGGGTCAGTACAAGATAACAGAGAATAGCTCCATAAAGAGTGGTAATAAGAGCAACAGCAAGACCGGGGCCGATGGACGCCCGATCCTCGAGGTTTTGCAGCATAAGGACCAGACCCATAAGGGTCCCGATCATCCCGTAAGCAGGCGCAAAAGTGGCCCAGTCATCAAGGATATGCTTATAACCGTCATGACGGGCCATCAGCTGTTCGATATCCGTCTCAAGGATCTTACGGACCAGTTCCGGATCGTTACCGTCCACTACCAGCTGAATCCCCTTTCTTAAAAAGGGATCATCCAGATCGCCCAGGTCGTCCTCAAGAGCCAGAAGCCCCTCTCTTCTTGCCTTTTCCGAAAACGAGACTATCGTCAATATCAATTCCCCAGGTTCATACTTGGGAGTGAAAAAACAGATTCTCATCACCTTCCAGAGACTGGTCACTTTCCAAAGCGGGTTGGCTATCAATAGAGAGGCGATGGAACCTCCAATTGTGATCATCACCGAGGCCGGGTCTACGAATGTCAACAGGCTCCCTTTTGCGAACCAGACACCCAGGATCAAGAAAACCGTACCAGAAATTAAACCAATAATGGTTGATATATCCATGTATTGCTCCCAAAATTATCAGTATTATCTCATTATAAAATAGCCTAGTAATTAATCGGTTAATTCATTCATTTTGTTTATACATTAATCCAGTTAGTCCCGGGTGATGACGGAGAGAAAAATGTTTACGATGCAGGGATCAAACAATCTGCCGCTGTTCTCCCCCATAAATTTCAAGGCTGCGCCGGTATCCATTCCCTTGCGGTATGGTCGATCATCCGTTATCGCATCATAGACATCCGCGACGGTTATGATCCTGCTGTTGAGCGGGATGTCCTCCCCTTTCCACCCCTGTGGATACCCAGAACCATCCCAATGCTCATGATGGTGTAAAACCCCAGGCATGATTCGTCCGTAGGAGGGTATATCTGCAATAATCCTCGCTCCCGCCATGGGATGCATTTCAATCAGTTGCCTTTCCTCTTTCGTCAGCCTGCCTGTCTTATCCAGTACAGCCTCCGGGATGGCAAGTTTCCCAATATCATGAAGGACGGATGTAATGGTCAATATCCGCATATCCTCCTGTGAAAATTCCATCTCCAGCGCTATCTGCTCGGCAATTCTGGCAACCCGTTCACTGTGGCCCGCTGTCCATCGTGACTTCGCATCAATCGACCGTGTGAGGGCAAGTAGTATACCCATCAGAAGGTTCTCACGCTCCTCCCTCATAATCACACTCTGAAGGGCTACGGCAACCTGATCCGAAAGGAGACGTATATGATCCATCTCCTTGGAGGAAAAAGGCTCCTCCTCACGGCGTGAGATCAGCAGAGAACCCAGGTTGCGGTCATGTACCCAAAGAGGAGCATTTACGATTCCTCCAACCTTATAGCCGATCACTCTTTGGAACACCGGATCAATCGTTTCCCCTTCCATCCGGTTTACCATCTGAAAGAACTGCCCCTGCCTTTTCAGCGTTTCTTCCCAGAACATTCCGTTATGAACGAAAGGTTTTTCACCCAACAATGTGGAGGTTCTTCCCTCTAAAAATGAAAGGATATCGAATCCTCTTTTCTCTTCATTTATCACAGCTAGGGCGATAAAATCGCAGCTGATCAGGGAATAGACGATCATAATCACACGATCCATGAGATCCGAACTGGATTGGGAGGACAAAACAGCCTTGTCAATTTTATTCATCGTAGCCATAGCGTTCATACGTTCCTCCAACTCATTCAGATTGGCCTGTATCCGCCGAGACATTACATTGAAGGAACGGGCAAGTATTCCCAGTTCATCCTTACGTTTGTATTCAAGAGTTGCGGAATAATCCCCTTGGGAAATTTTCCGTGCTGATTCCGAAAGCTGCCTGACCGGCTTTACAAGATAATAGGCGAAGATCTGCCCCAGAATATACGATACGACGAGAGTGGAAATCCCGAGAATAAGAAAAAACATCATGTTTTCCCGAAACTTCGTCAACAACCCAGATCGATTGATATCAAAGCCCAGGACATAACGATTCAGATCCCCCTTCCTGGTAATGTCCACTTTGACGGAAAAATCATCCCTCCTGCTCCAAAAATCGAAATTGTTAAAACTGATACCGTCCACCAACGCTTCACCAAGACTTACTGCCACGGTTGGTTTGACCGGAGTAGAACGGAACGCATTCCTTTCATCTGCATAAATCCTAAACCACTTCTTCATCCCGGTATGGAAATAAAAGAGATTGAAATCTATGATCCTGTGAGTCTTATCATAATAGCGCTTGATATGAATCGCGATATCCCTGACCTCCCTGCTTTTCCCGTTCAGCAATCCCATAATCGCATCATTTTTCCTCTCCCCTGCCAGGATGTAGAGCCTCTCGGCCACCATAGCTGCAGTCATATTGACAAACTCCCGGGTAAGCATCATGGTGTGGAACAGATAGGAGAGATAGCCTATGATCAGGCCAAAGATCGTAAAAGCCGCAGCGATCTTCCGCCCCAGTGAAGGTTTCCAAAACTGGAACCATCGACTGAACTCAAAAGGTGGGAAATGCATATCAGAAACCTACTTTATACCTGCTAAAAGCGCCGTCTGATATTCTTTAATTTTTCGAACGATGATATCAACCGATTCCGTAACAATATATTTTCTGTCATTGGTCATTGTAATTACAGTATCAGGCCGTTCTTCCATGATTTCGATATGATTGGAATTGAGAGTGAACTCCTCCCCGTTCATCCTGTGCAGAATTATCATACTATCTCCTTTTTCTTGATCTAGTGTCGAGTTTATCTAAATATTTTTTTAAACCTATTTTTTCCACGGCATTTTCTGAACACCCGGGAATACTGGCATCGTACACCCGGGTCCTATACTCCGGCAAAAGATCTTCCAGCCACAGTTTGGCTGCCAAAAACTGATGGCTGGTATAATACGTATCTTCTCCCCTTTTAAGAATATAATCACGCCTATTCCGTATCGCCGCTTGTTCGAGCGTCTCCATCCCGGAAAACCGGTCATTTCTCCATCCGTATCCATGATGTGTTACGGTTCCCCTGAGATAATACTGCCGCATAAAACCCAGATCATTCCCTGCGATGATCAGCGACTCAACACGACATCCCAGAGCAAAGGATACTGCCTGGGTGGTTACCGTGTTCCCGGTAGCGACAAACCCAAGCTCCTTTCCGGCTCGATGCCAGAGATCAGTATAGGGAGGCTTGTGAATCATCCAGTTATAAAAGCTCACATCTCCCTTCCAGCGGAGAAGATTAAGCGGGGAAATACAGCTAAAGGCAAGCAGATGCATGTCATGAGTATCCACCAAGCCGAAAAAATCGACAGGAACAGTTTCACAGGAAATGACAAAGCCCGGTTTGATCCCCCGTTTCACGAGCGGGAGTAACGCCATGTCCGTACAGAGCATGACCACATCCCTGTGATGCTGATATCTTTTCAAGACGGGGATATGCTCTTCCAGAGATGGACCCGCCCCCACGACTACAACATGCTTCCCGAAAAAATGATCGACAATTCGTCCAACCCCGCCCGAAAGCTGGATTCGGGGGATATTGCGCATGAGATTTCTCTCGAAAGTTTTCAGCCGTTCTTCCAGGATGCCGCGATTGAGTTTTTCGAAAAGCTCTTCTTTGTTCATATTATATATCTGTAGATCCTTAAGCTTTCAAATGGTGCTTTATCTATAATTCCATTCACAACAAAATGCCAACAAATCTATTCAGGTAAATTATTGATTGATGAAACATACTAGGCAAGTATTATTTGCCGGGAACGATGCTTTCGACTATGTACGGGTATATACCATGTTAGGAAAAGATGATCTGATTCGCTACAGCAGACAGCTGTCCATCAAGGGCTGGAGCAGACAAATACAGGAAAAACTAAAGGGGTCCACTGTTTTCATTGCGGGTGCTGGAGGACTAGGAAGCCCCGTCCTGCTCTATCTCGCATCAGCGGGGGTCGGAAGGATCAGGATTTGTGATTATGACCGAGTGGAGCTTTCCAATCTCAACCGTCAAATACTCCACTCTGACAGGAGAATTGGACGTTACAAGGTGAAATCCGCAGAGGAACGCGTCAGGGAGATAAATCCGAATGTGGAGATCATCCCTCTCCGGGAAAAGATATCCCGAAAAAACACGAAAGCCCTAATTGAAGATGCCGACGTTCTGCTGGACTGCCTGGATAATTATGACGCCCGACATCACCTGAATCGTTTTGCCGTCGACAACGCCCTCCCCCTGATCCATGCGGGTATCGAAGCTTTTCGGGGACAAATCACCTTTCTCCACCCTCCGGAAACATCCTGTCTGGCCTGCTTTATTCCGCGAAAAATAAAAAAGGAATCCGTTCCCGTTCTCGGTGCCACGGCGGGTGTGATTGGGGCCCTGCAGGCCACTGAAGCGATAAAATACCTGGTAGGCTTAAACAGTAATCTAAAAGACCGGCTGCTCATCTATGACGGATTAGCAATGACCCTGGATTCCATCCGGCTGAAGCGCAATCCCAAATGCCGGATATGCGGCGCGGTACACCTTAACCGGAAAATTTAAATATAATGAAAAGCCCTTCATTTCATCCCGGCATCCCGGGCAAAATGAAGGGCTCATCGGAAAAGAACTCCTGTGCCAAGTCTCACATAGTAACTACTCGCTCTTCTGCTTCAGATTATACTGCGCCACTGCAAGCTTGGAGAGCGGTATGGAATAGGGAGAACAGGACACGTAATTGAGGCCCGCTTTAATGCAGAACTCGATATTCTCCGGGTCAGCTCCATGCTCACCGCACAGACCCATCTTTATGTCCGGTCTGGTCAAACGTCCCCGCAGTGAAGCAACCTCTATCAATTCCTTAACCTGATCCCCCAGGACCTTAAACGGATTGTTCTTCAACAGGTCGTAGAGGGAGTAATCCGGGAAGAAAGAATTGACATCATCGCGGGACAACCCATAGGTCGTCTGGGTCAGGTCGTTGGTGCCGAAGCTGAAGAATTCCGCATATTGAGCTATGGTACCGGCACCAAGCGCGGCAGCCGGCAACTCTATCATCGTTCCCACTTTATACTCCATGTCATCTATTCCATATTCCGCCAGCACCTCATCGCGGATATCCCGAATGCCCCTCACCTCTTTGCCTTCAATCTTCTTGCCGTTTTTAATGAACTTAAGCTCCTGCTCACTCATGACTATGGGGATCATGATCTCGGGTTTGACATCAATCCCCTCTTTTTTCAGCATACATGCCGCTTCAAAAATCGCACGGCACTGCATTTCGTAGATTTCAGGATAGGTAATGGCCACACGGCATCCTCTGTGCCCCAGCATCGGATTCATCTCCGCCAGCTCTTCACATCGGGCCTTCACCTCTTCAGCGGACATGCCCTTAACCCGACCCTGCATGTGTTTGACAAAATCTTTCATGCTGTTTTCGGTCCTGGGAAGAAATTCATGCAGCGGCGCATCAAGCAGGCGGATGGTGACGGGGAAGCCCACCATGATCTTAAAGAGGTCGTAGAAATCGGATCTCTGCATGGGTTTAAGCTCATCAAGAGCCTTGCGTCTTTCCTGTTCCGTTTCGGAAAGGATCATTTCACGGAATTTCATGATCCGTTTTTCATTAAAGAACATGTGTTCTGTACGGCAGAGACCTATTCCCTTTGCCAGGAAATCACGGGCAACCTTGGCATCCCTTCCGAGATCCGCGTTGGCGCGTACGTCAAAATCATTGATAAAATTCTCTACAATACCAAGGAACTCCAGGAGTCCGTTTTCGGCAAAGTTTGGTTCGATAAGACCCACTCGATCCAGGTAGATCGTGGGAGCTTCATAATAAGGAACGTTAATGGAAACGTAATCCCCTTCCTTCACCGTTTTGCCTGCAAGGGTCAAGGTGTTTCCCCGAATCTTCATCTCGGGCTGCACCATGGCCACTTTCCCAAGGCTTCTGGCTACAACCGGAGCATGCGACGAAAATCCACCTTCCGATGTTATAACCCCTTTTGACACTTCGATGGCCTTAACATCCTCCGCATAACTCGACACAAGAATCAGGATGAGATTGGTATCTCCCCCGTGCATAATGGCTTTTTTGTATTCCTCAAGAAGCTTCGGAGTGGAAAAGAAGACACGGCCAATAGCAGCACCTGTGGAACCTGCAATACCGCCCTTTATACTCTTCACATTTTTCGTTGTTCTGGGATCAATGACCGGATGGAGAAGTTCATTCAACTGATTCGGTTTGATGCTCTGAACCAGAAAATCCTCTGAAATCACCTTCCTCTTGCAGAGATCCAACAGGGTCTTGATATGAGACTGTGTGGACTTTTCATCCACTTCGCGCTGCTCAACCAGCCAGAAATCGCCCTCCTCTATAGTAAACTTGATTTCCCTGATTTCCCGGAAATTGTCTTCGATCTTTTTGGCGATCTCTGAAAACTTGTCATAGTATTTCTTGTCGATTTGTGCAATCTCTTTGGGTTTTCCCCTATCGATGTCAAACTCATTCTTGAGAAAGTTACCCTGAATATCCGGGTCTCCAGTTACGATATTCCGTGTGTAATAATTCCCTGAATAGGAGTTGTCACCGAAGTTGCCGTATACCATGGCCTGAACCATCAGCGAAAGGGAATTATCCACATCGATATCGCTGTCACAATACTTTGCAGCAGCACCCTTCAGTATGAGTCCCAGCTGATCATACACATCATCACTGTATTTATCCCCGAGATACTTTTTATAATTATTAACGACGGCCTTCAAGTCTGCAGCCTTTGGGGCTTTTCCCATCTTTTCTTCAAGTTTATTGAGTTCTGCTTCATCCAGTCCATAGATTTTCAGAGCCATGCTCCTTAGTAGAAAGCGGTATTCACCATAGGCAAAGTCTTCACTGGTATATTTGGCAAAAGCATCCACAGTCTTCTCATTCAGTCCAATATTGTGAATGGAGGGGAAGAAGGGTACATTCAGATCAGAACTTAAAACAACCTTGAGGAGCAGGGGTTTCTGCGTGTCCCCGAACTTCTTTTTGATATCCTTCTCGATTTTATCCACAAAGGTTTTTATCAGCTGTTTGACATTCACCTGAGGCAGTTTCTGCGTCAGCTCGGAATCTATAATAAATCCGGGAGCAATGGGCAATCCCATGACGGCAAGATCCACCGCCCTTCTGCCGCGAATACCCAGCTTCTTGTGCATCTTATCATCAACATCCTTTAAATCCTTACTGAAATAAATAATATTTTCCATAATGATCGAAGCCTCCAGATTAGTTATTAACCGGCAGGACAAGTCCTGCATTTATTCAGGCCATCAGGCCTTACCCGGAATATTTAGAACAGATTCAAAACTCTTCCCACGCCAATCTTCAAAAATTGCTCGAATCTCTGACTTGCCCCTTCGAAGAGATATTTTTGAAGTTTGGAAACGCCTCGAATATTTTCTCCGGAAACCTGAAAGAATATCTGGTCACCGTGTTTTACTTTTCCCCATTTGAACAATGAGTTGATATCATTGATCACTTCGCCCTCAAAGAAAATATGTACCTGAAGATCGGGAAAAGCGGCATTGAAACTCTCCACAATCTTTTTCCATGCCTCCACATTGCCGTTATGGAAAAGCTCGTTGGAAACCTGCACCCCATACTTGGGAGTCATTTTTCGTTTTCCGGGAGGAACTGCAGCAGGAGCCTTGGCAGAGGGAGCTGCAGCGGCCTGCTGAGGGGGAGCCTGGACAGGGGCCTTGGCAACCACCGTCTGATCGATAAACTCTTTATTGATGAAAACATCCTTCCCTGCCAGCATTTCCTCTATGGCCGATATCGCTTCCTGCTCAAGTTTTTTGTTGTCACCTTTTAGATATTTCGCGTAAACAACAACCAGCTGATCTCGTACCAGCTCTCTGGCTCTTTCCCAATGATCCACATTTTTGGGGTTGATCAACACGATGCTCCCGTTGGGAGAGTAGTAGACTAGCAGGAGATCCAGGGCAGTCCATTTTGCCGTCTCACTGGCAATTTTAGTAAAATCTGATACAGTCTCGTGTATACTGTAAGAATCATAGCTGAAACTATATTTATCCCTGATAACCGCACCAACAATGGGTAATATCTGATCCGAGATAATATCATTGGCATCAAGCTGAGCATTAATGACATCAGCCAAATTCCTCCTGGAATCCACTTCCTCAACCACTTCGTTTACTTTATAAAAATGTCGCAAAGACTTATTAAAATTAGCTTTTGTTGCCAATGTAAAATATGTTGTTTCCATAATAACTACTCCTTTGATTTGTTGGATATAGCTGACGGACACGTTATTTTGTTTATCCTATACACCTCGATTTTATAATGCAAGTATTTTGTGTGTTTTTTTTACCGGGGATCATTATTTTTCCTTTTACCTGGCCATAATAGGGGAAAATGACTAAGTTCTTCAGTTTTAAAAAAAAAGGGGCTGCCTTATCGGACAGCCCCTTTGTGTTTCGATTCAATTGTTTACAGTTCCTTGAGACCCGAAGTCTTTCCCTTGGGTTTGGCCTTGGGAGACAGGTCGATCGAACCCTTGATACCGCTCGTATCGATATCCGGTGTATCCTCACCGCCAATGGACTTATAGGCAGCTTCGAAGATATCTTCCTTAACTTCATCAGAAGCAAAAGTCTGTTCAATATCCTCACGCATGGTGGATCTTCTTCTCTTGAAAGCCGCGAAAGCTCTATCAGCAAAGCCTCTGGATATCCCATACAGGAATTCATTCAGAACGTTCGCCATGTTCTTCAGCATATACTGCTTTCTCTTGATTGTGGCAATATCCACATCAAGAACAAGACCCGGCTGAATATGATGGGGGTTGACCTTGTAGGTAAACTCGTTAAAACGCCTTTCAATAAAGTTAATCCTTTCGTCGAGGATGACACGCTCAACCGGGTTCTGATAGCCGTGCATCTTCTGCAGCATTTCACGGAGATACTTCAGCTTGTTCTTGAGGTTGACGATACGATCCTCATAGGTCCTGTTATTCTTCTCAACGAAGGAACTCTCATTGTACATTTCACCGACTTCATTCCAGAGAACATGATTAGGATCCTCATCCTCTTCCTTCTTCTGACGTCTCCACTCCTTACTCATCAGTCTGCTGGCCATGTCCTCGAAGTCTTTCAGAGAACGGAATCTCTTCTTCGATTCGTAGTAGGCATGGGTCACATCCCAAATCCTCAGGACTTCCCTCGTAAAGGATTCCATCTGACGGTCATATTCCTTCTTCTCTTCCCTCAACTGATTCTGGTCGTAATAGGCCAGTCTCATGGCATAGCGCTCATCGGGCAAGATGTTGCGATCCATTTCCTCATACTCCCGAATCTTGCAGACGCGGGCGTTCTTCATGTTGTCGCACACCTGATATCCCAGCTTACTGGTATCCAGGATGGAGGTAATGGCATTAACAGCTGTATTGTATCCGCGGTTACGAATGTTTTCCGCGTCCACGATATGCTTTATGTTTTCCCTAATGTTCAGCGGATCATACTCCTCTACATCTATTTCAGCACGCAGACCCTCTATCTTATCCAGGAAGCGCTTGGCAAGAATGGTATATCGTCTGGACTTCTCATCTTCTTTGTCGTCATCCGTGAAGTTCTCAATTCTCTTGATCTTCTCGAACATGATCTCAGCGCCGGAGAGTTCGTTCTTTCCCTGATCGAGAAGTTCATCGTTGAGCTGCTGGATTTGACGATCAATTAAATCCTGCACATGCTTCTGGATGGCGTCTTTCAGGAGGGACTCAACCGTTACCTGATAATGGTAGATGGGGCTGATCAGCTCACTGTCCAAGATGTTGACAGACAGCTTTACATCATAAACGAACTTGGGTCTCAACTCATTGTCTTTAAAGGTACATTTCAAGATAGCATAGGCGTTTTCACCGCGTACGAAGGCTCCAACGTCTGTTTTCTGGCGCAGTATCGAGTTGGTCTCGTTCTCCAGGTCATTCATACCGCGCTGAATATGACCATGGAGATGTCCGAACATATTGACCATCGATTTCTCGATTTCACCTGTGTTGAATTTGTCTGCTCCGCCTATCTTGTCGAGAAGCTCCGCTACCTCTCTGGGGGTATACCGGGCCAGACCTTTCGTTTCTTCCTTGTCGACGAAATCACGCATCTTTTTGATGAATTCGTCCTCCATGG
>CALCJG010000190.1 GCA_937967705.1 uncultured Spirochaetia bacterium | reverse complement strand
AGGGTTCCCGCCAGCCGGTTGTAGTCGTGAGTCTGCCGCATGATCTCCCGGCAGTCGCTGCCGGCCTGCCGGTACTGATCCAGGTAGAGCCCCGCCTTGGCGCTGAACTGCAGAAATTCCGCTCGGTAGGGGCTTTTGCGGTAGTTTCGGGCCGCCGCATCGGCTTCCCGTTTCAGCTCCTTCCATCTGGAGAGGAGGTAGTGAATCTGGCAGAGGCGGTAGGCGGCGTAATCCTTGTTGCGGAATTCATCGCTTGCCAGCAGTGATCTGAAATGCTTCAGGGCCGCCGAGGGATTGCTGGCGGAATCGGCCGCATGCAGGCGCGCCTCCCCGGCGTAACGGCTGCGGGGATGGTGCCGGAGGAAGGCCTCCGCCTTCCGGGAAATCTCCTCCCGCTTTCCGGACCTTACCGCCTCCCTCAAAAGGGACCACTCGCCGGACTCGCTCAGGGCCCGGGCCGGGAGGGGCAGGGCCGTGATGAGGCAGAGGAGGCACAGGGCCTGTTTCATCCGGTCAGGCAATCTTTTCTCCATAGAGGGTGGATCCCCGGAGGCCGGTGATGCGCACCTTCAGGAAACGGCCGATGTCCTCCCTCGTGCCGGGGAGAACCACCGGATGATTGAGGAAGGTCTTCCCCATCACCTCGCCGGGGGATTTCCTGCTCAGGGATTCCACGATCATCTCCTCGGTCCGGTCGATCCGGGCCAGGAGTTTTTCCCGGGAAATCTCGCGCTGGAGACGGATGAGCTCCTCCAGCCGGGCGATCTTTTCCTCCCGCGTGAGTTCTTCCCGGAGGCGGGCCGCAGCTGTGCCCTCCCGGGGTGAATAGGCGTAGGTAAAGGCTTCGTCAAATCGGACTTCCCGTACCGCGTCCAGGGTGGCCCGGAAATCCTCCTCCCGCTCCCCGGGGAATCCCACGATGAGGTCCGTGGAGAGGGAATAGCTTTCCAGAAGGCGGTGGACGCTCCGGGCGATGTTCCTGTAATGGGACATGGTGTAATGGCGGTTCATCTGACTGAGAACCCGGTCAGACCCGCTCTGTAGGGGCAGGTGCAGGGAGCGGGAGATATTGGGATAGTCGGCTATGACCCGCAGGATGTTCTCGTCAAAATCGCGGGGATGCGAGGTGAGAAAACCGATCCTCTCCAGGCCCTTTATCCGGGCCGTCTCCTCGAGGAGACGGTAGAAGGGGAGATCGCCGCTGTCCTGGCCGTACTGATTGACGTTCTGCCCCAGCAGGGTGATCTCGGTTATGCCGCTCTCGGGAAGGAGGCGGATATGGCGCAGAAGGGCCCCCGAGGGAAAGGAGACCAGAGGGCCGCGCACGTAGGGGACGATGCAGTAGGAGCAGAAGTTCCCGCAGCCGTGGGTGATGGTGACCCACTGGTGCCAGGGGAAGGTCTTGTCCCGGGGGAGGGTTTCCCGGGGTATGCGGCTGGCGAGGTCCTCCGGCCTCGAGGAGAGGAAGACCCTCTCCCTACCGGATCGGTTCAGGTTGCGGAGAATTTCGCCCAGGGCCGGGGACTGGTAGGGCCCCACCACGAGGTCCGCAATTCCCGAATCCACCAGTTCCGTCCCCCTGTTCTGGGCCATGCACCCTGCCACGACGATCATCACCCCCCCCTTTTTGCGGAGGCTGCGGGCGGAACGGATTCTCGCGAGGGCCCGGTTTTCCGCATGCTCCCGTACGGAACAGGTGTTGAAGACCAGTATGTCCGCCTCCTCGGGGACGGGCGCCGGAAGGAAACCCGCACCGCTCAGGGAGAGGGCCATCAGATCGGAGTCGCCCTTGTTCATCTGGCACCCGAAGGTTTCTATGTAATAGCTGCGTTCCATGGTTATCGTCATCGGTCAGGGAAGGACTGCAGGGGAGGAATAAAGCAGATAAAAGCCCCCCGCCCCGCGCCTTCAGATAGGGATAAAGGGGTCGGAGGACTGCGTCAAGTAGATTTTCCGGGATGGGGGGTGCGGAGACCGCTTAAAGGGGCCGGATGGATTCGAAGGGAATCCGGTCCCGGAGCAGGGCCTCCGCCTCCGGGGCATCCCCGGAGAGTATGCGCAGACAGACGCCGCAGTTGGCGCTGAGATGCCGGGGAACCGGTATCAGCTTGAGCCCGATGCCCCGTTCTTTCAAGAGGGTTTCCGCCCACATGGCGTGGTTGACGGACTGGAAGAGGATGACGCTGTATTCCCCGCTCATGGCCTACAGAGTGACGATGCGGCCGGCGCTAAAAAGGGTTTCGGTGATGTCGTACATGTTGGAAACCTTGCCCGCCTCCAGGTTCCCGGTGAGCTGGAAAAAGTTGAGGCAGGTGCCGCAGACCAGGATGTCCACTCCCCGGGCTTCCAGCTCCCGGAGATCCGCTACGACCGCCGAATCCCTGACGGCCAGGCGGACGCCGCAGTTGAAGAGGATGATGGTGTCCGGGCGCCGGTCTATGTCGGTGAGGGTATGTAGAAAGCTGCGCATGAGTATGGCCCCCAGCTCGGCGTTTCCCCTCCCCATGATGTCCTCGGAGATGACCACCACCAGGGGGCCCTCCGAGGGAGTTCCGGTCTCCTGTTTCGGGGAGGGGGCGGCGGCGGTCCTGCGGATACGGATGAAGATCCCCTCGGGGCGGTTTTCGGTTTCCGCCGTACAGCCGGAGTTTTTCGCGAGCCGGAGGACGTTTTCCCGGGCTGTGTCGTTGTCTACGATCACCAGGACCTCATCGGTCTCCTCCAGGGCCTTCTTGGTATTGATGACGGGCTGCGGGCAGGCCAGTCCCCGGGCGTCCACTTCTTTCGGCATAAACCCTCCTTATGCAAATGGTCTGGGATTAGAAAACTGACAGAGCAAGGTTCTGTCAAGATTATAAATTCAAAAAACGAATATCCTGCATTATAATATAGCATAATTAAGGTGATATCGTGAGAAACATGTCAGAAAATGACTTTCCCCGTCCGAAAAAAAACATATTGGAAGAACAGCCGGAAGCCTGCCAGAGAGCGGCAAATGTGGGATTATCCATACCGGTATTGCCCAAAGCCGGCCCGTCCTACCTCCTGCAGGTTGGCGAATCCCGGAATCCATTGCATAGGGGGGATTGCCGCTTTTCGGGAGCGGTTTAAGTCAATGAGCAGTCTTATGGGAAAGCCGGGGTTTTCGAAAATAATTGCCGTTCCCCGGTAGGGGGATATACTATCGAAAGGGGCAGACCCTGTGTAACGGTCCGGACAGGACCGTAAGGAATGGCATTGAAAGATGAGAGGAGGCCTGCGATGGCGGAAAAGAAGAAAGACATCCTGGAGGGGAAGAAGGCGCCGGCCTTTGCGCTCCGGGATGCGGAGGGTCAAAAGAGGGAATTGGGGGATTACAGGGGACGTTGGCTGGTCCTCTATTTCTATCCGAAGGACAACACCAGCGGCTGCACCCGGGAGGCCGTGGATTTTACCTCGCTTCGGGGGGATTTTGCCAGGCTGGGGGCCGAGGTCGCCGGTGTGAGCCCGGATTCCCAGGCAAGCCATGGTAAATTCATCGAGAAGCAAAACCTCACGATCACCCTGCTCAGCGACGAGGAGAGGAAGACGCTGGAAAAATACGGCGTGTGGCAGAAGAAGAGCCTCTACGGCCGGGAATACTTTGGCGTGGAGAGGAGCACCTTCCTGATTAACGGAGAGGGGAAGATCCGCCGCGTCTGGAGGAAGGTCAAGGTGCCGGGGCATGCCTCCGAGGTGCTCGGGGTGCTCAAAGAGCTGGTTCAGGAGGGGTAATCAGGCCCCCCGGCCGTTCTTGTCCCCCAGTATTTCGTTGAAGACCCGGGTCATCTCCTGTAGCGAGAAGGGCTTGCGGAGAAACCCCTGGAAACCGTAAGCCTGGAAGTTAGAGAGGACCGGGTCGTTGGAGTATCCGCTGGAAATAACCGCCGTTACATGGGGATCGAACTCCCGTATGCGCCGCAGGGCCTCCTTGCCGCCCATGCCGCCGGGAACGGTGAGATCCATGATCAGAACGTCGTAGGGGCGGCCGGCCAGGAACTCCCGCTGATACACCTGTATCGCCAGCTCGCCGTCGTCCACGCAGGTCGTCTCATAACCCAGCAGATCCAGCAGTTCGATGGTGACGTCCCGGATGGTCTCGTCGTCGTCCATCAGGAGTACACGTCCTCCGCGGGAGGGCAGCGGGGATTCCGTTTCCTGCTCGCGGTCGATCTCCTTGTCCGAGGCGGGGAGATAGACGTCGAACCGCGTCCCCTCGCCCGGGCGGGATTGGACCTCGATGTGCCCCTCATGGCGTTTCACGATGGAATAGCTGCTGGCCAGTCCCAATCCGCTTCCTGTTTCCTTGGTGCTGAAAAAAGGATCGAAGATGCTGCCGATGTTCTCCTCGGGAATGCCCATACCCTCGTCCTGAAAGCTGATACGGACATAGCCCTGATGGGGTCCTTCCAAGTGCGGGTTGTCTCCGCTGCTGACGTTCTCCGCCCTTATGCGAAGGATGCCGCCGTCCGGCATGGCCTGCACCGCGTTGATGATGATGTTGTTGAAAACCTGGCTGATCTGGTTGGCGTCGGCGTCCGCAGGTTTGAGGTTTTCCTCGATCCGTATGTCGCACCGGACGCTGGTGCCCGTCAGGATGAAGTCCGCGCTCTCCCGGAGGAGATCGCCCAGGGAAACGGTCTTCTTCAGAGGGTAGCCCCCCTTGGAGAAGGTGAGGAGCTGCTGTGTGAGATAGGAGGCGCGCTCGCTGGCCTTTTCGATCTTTTCCAGGACCGAGAATAGGGGGTTTTCCTCTTCCTGCCGGTGCCGCGCCACGGTGATGTTTCCCAGTATGCCCATCAGTATGTTGTTGAAGTCGTGCGCCACGCCTCCCGCCAGTATGGAAAGGGATTCCAGCTTGCTGATCTTCAGCAGTTCCTGGTCCACCATCTGCTTTTCGGTGATGTCCCGGATGATGAGAACCATCCCCGCGCGGTGGCCCTCGCCGGCGATGATGGGGGCGCCAGCTATCTCCACGGTGCGCCGGGAACCGTCCCGAGTGGTGAGTACCAGGGGATGCAGGGCGGCGGATTGAAAATCCCCCTCGAGGATGCGCTTCATGTAGCCTGTAACGGGCTCGCCGGTCT
>CALCJG010000189.1 GCA_937967705.1 uncultured Spirochaetia bacterium | reverse complement strand
ACACTCTTTCCCTACACGACGCTCTTCCGATCTCGGTCATCGGCTTTGGCGCAAGAGAGGGCCGTGAGGGCGACGAGGAGCGTTGAAAGGATGATGCTGAGTCGTTTGTACTGCATACAGGTAACCTCTTCCGGAAGATGATGGGGAAGCAACCAATTGAGAGTTCTTCTCCAGAGGGTGACTGAGGACTCGATCCGGTTTACGGATGGAGTCCTCTATTTTTTTATTCGAAACCGATCGTTGCTGAAGACACAAAAGTGACCAGGAAGTTCATGGGCATATTTTTCGAGTATGTTTGCAAGTATCCGGACTTTTTCCGGAGCTTTCGCATCTTCCAGTCTCAAGAGAAGCACACCAGCATGAGGCATCCCGGAATTATAAACAAGCTCTCCGAAATCCTTATCCAGGGTAATGATAATCCGCTTTTCTTTTACCGCCATCGCCAGGATGTCCATATCCTTCATTTTCGGATCCACCTTTCGCACAGAAAGGAAATCTGTACCTGCTTCCTGCAAGTAATCCTCAACGAGAACACCCATACTGACATCGATGATAAACCGCGGGAGGCTTTTCCCCTCTATCATCCCAGTTTATAAACCTGTTCCTCATGAACCAGTTCGGCCGCATAGAGCAATACGGCCTGAATATCCTCTCTTTCCAGCTCGGGATAATCCCTCAGAATATCCTCAACGCTGATGCCGGCGGCCAGAGAATTCAGGAGATGCTCAACGGTTATACGCAGGCCCCTGATGATCGGTTTGCCAACCATGATTTCCGGATTAACATCGATGCGCGACAATAATGCTGTTTTATCCATGACAATACCCCTTTTCCCTGAATACAAATTAACCACTATTATGCCCGACAGTCAATACGTTTTCTGCTGTTGGGGCGACCAGCCGGTCGCCCCAACGATAGTAATACGGTTATCTTTATTAAAAATGAATAATTTTTATTCGGCGGTCATTGGAGGACTGAAAGGAAGATCGGGAAGATCAATTTAATCAACGGAGGGGCGACAGGCCTCATCGATAGGGGCGACCGGCCGGTCGCCCCCACCGATGTTATTAAACAAATAATTTTTATTCGGCGGTTTATTCGGGCCGGTAGAGGCGGATACGGGCCAGGGCCTCGTCGCGGTATTTGAAGAAGATGAGGTCGGGGCCCACGCTCATGCCCCAGGAGAGGGGCGGGTCGGGTTTGCGGGTGACGAAGATATAGGAGGAGGCCAGATGGGCCGCCGGGCGCTCCCCCTGAAGCTCGAAGCGCTCCGTGCAGCCTCGGCCTATCATCACCCCCCCCACCTCCGCCGCCTCGTTCCAGTTGATGCGGTACTCCCGCAGGGGGCTCTTGTAGACGATCCCCCGGAGGTCGATGGTGATGACGCAGAGGAAGTCCTGATAGAAGGTGGCAGCCGCCATCAGGGGAAAGATCACGCCGATGACGCCGAAGCCGATTTTAAAGAAGGGCTCCAGGGGGATGTAAAAGAAAAGGGCCCAGCTGCCCGCCCCCGCACCCAGGAGCAGGAGGATGAGCAGGACGCGGCCCCTGCCGGTGAGGCTTTTAGGGTCCATGGCGGTAAAGGTAAGCATGTTAACGGTTCCTCGTTATTGGGAATAGCCGGGGCGACCAGCCGGATGCCCCGACTATCCAGCAGTAGATTACTCCCGGGGAGGGAACCGGTCAAGAAGATTTCTGCTGTTGCCGTAAGGGGGACCGGTCTCAGTTGCAGGGGCGACCAGCCTAGGCTGTTGGGGCGACCAGCCGGTCGCCCCGACGGTTGCTGCTGCAATATCCCTGCCCCTGTGGAGCGATTTATCTCAACTGCGGGGGCGACCGGCCGGTCGCCCCAACGGAATGACGACTATACGGTCCATCTTTCCACTCCGCGCTGCAGGGCGGTAAATTCTACGGCATCGGACAGGGCTGAGAAAAGTACCTTCTCCCAGTTTTCTTCCATGACTCGACCGGTCAGGCCGGTCATTTCCCGGCGAAAGCGTTCCGGGAAATTATCCCTGATGATGCGCCAGTATTGAATAATGACGTCCCGGCGTTTATTGAGGAGGCTCCTTTCCGGCAGACGGTCCCGTTTGCTGTTATTGACCATGGAGTCGGCAGGGAGAAGATTCCAAGTGTCATTGTTGCGCCAGAGCACAAAGGGGATGATATGATCCATGTCGAATTTTTCCCTGATGGGCTTTCCGGACCAGACACATTCGAGATTATCAACGGAAGCAAATATCTCCCGGCTCCGGGTGGTGTCCCTTTCGCCAAAAGGCTCCGTGAGGAGAAGACCCACCACTTCCGAAACCGGAATGGCATTACCGGACATCCGTGACGTGAGTTCCCCCCAGCGGAGTATCAGCGCGTCCCTGATCCAATGCCCCATGAGACACAGCTCTTTCCAGATATCCGCCGGCATGATGACGGTCCTGTCCTTTGCGTTGTATTCGAATATACGGTCGCCCGTTGAAGAGACTCGGCATGGAAGGCGCTCAGGCCGCTTCGAGTTGGGGCGACCAGCCGGTCGCCCTTACTGCCGCGATGCGCTTTATCGGCACCCCCACCCTGCCATGGGGATACCAGAGCGCACTGTTGTATCCCGTGAGGGCAATATCCGCCAGGGCCCTCATTAAGGCAAGCTTGTAGGTGGCGGTCTTTTTGTCCCGGTTCAACACACTCTCTATCCTGTCGAGGGAGCGCAGCATTTCCGACTCCCGACGGAAGACCTGTATACTCCACCGCACTCCGGGACGCCCCAGGGCATCGGACACCTCGTCTGCGAGTATCTCCCTAAAACCGACTCTTTCAAAGAACAGGGAGTAGAATTCCGGCGGGCGTATGATGAAAAGCCGGCCATCGGGCAGACGGTTATCCCCATCGACTTCATGCCTTTTCCCGGGAGTGGACAAGAGCAGAGTACCGCCGGGTTTCAGGTTTCTTTTTATAGTATATACCGCGTCGAGGAGCTGGTCATCAGCGATGTGCATCAATACCGCCGAACAGAGAATACCGTTGAAGGGCGTTTCGAAGAAGGACTTATCGGACGGAAGGGAGCCCGGGATATATTTTCCGACCAGGTGAGGATAGCGCCGGAGGGCCTGTTCCAGCATTTCCCCTGAAGCATCGATGCCAGAGGCATCATAACCGGCCCGGGTCAGCGCGTCGAGGTCCCGGCCGCTTCCGGCGCCTATTTCCAGAATGCGGCTTCCGGGGGTAAAAGCTCGGGAGAAATAGTCCTGGATGCCGCCCTTCTTAAGGGTGCCGTAAAGCTCCGTGGCATCACTGACTTTTTCGGAGTAATATTTTTGAGTGAGGGGGTCCATAGGGGGGTCAGGTATCAGGACTCAATCTTCCGGATCAGCCAGTTGAGGACGCTGAAGAAACCGTCCAGGGTTTCTTTGTCCAGAAAGATTTTCAGGTCCAACGACGGTCTTTTAGTAATGGCCTCCGGGGGGAGATGGATTCCCTTGACCTGGTTGAATTTTTCGAGAATTTCCATTCGGGACTCCGGCGACTTGAAAAGCTTCTTGTTATGATAATAATAAAAAGGTATTTCCAGTCTTCCATAAGCGTATAGAACAAAGAGCTGATAGGGTACAGCATTGCTTTCAACAACGGGGATAAATGAAGCATAATTGATCCCCCTCCCAAACCAGACCCGGGTGCAGTGTTCCCGGGACCATTGCAGGAGAGTCCGGGCTATGTCCATTACATCTTCTCTCCCCTGCTCCCGAAAGGACTGGTAGAGAGACTCTTCATCCCATTGACGGGACTTGCGGCTCTTTCCCAGGCTAAGGGCCTCGGAGGTCTGCCCGATGATTTTAGGAACAAGGGTTTTTAGGCCGCTTTCCGAAATGAACTGTTTTACCTCCAGTCCGAGGACTTCAGTGTTCTTCATTTCCTCATTGAGGTATTCTATGATCTTCCTCAGTTCCGGCGGGATGGCATCGGCTACAAAAAGAAGGCGCATTTTTCCACTTTTGAGGTTGCCCTCCAGGGAGGACCAGAACTCATCGTAATCCGTTTCGGGGCTGAAACACGCACCGAAGACTTCCCTGGGATCATCCTTACTGTGATTGCTCTCGAAGTAGCTGCGCAACTCCCAGGACGACCAGAAGAGCCGGGCGTTGGCGGCGTACTCCAAAACCTGCCCCACCACCTCCCGGCGGATGCGGGTATCGGAACTGCGCTTGACTTCAACTATCGTGGGCACGGCATCCTGATCCACAAAGAGGTGGTCTACATACCAGCGCCCCGCCCCGTCCTCCGACGAGGCCACCGGGTATTCCTTTGAGATGAAGAGCCATTTCCGGGGATTGGACACATCGATCTGCTCCCCTGAAAGGAGATCGGAATATTTGCAGAGGAGGTCCTGCAGCAGGGCTTCCGACTCGTAATCGGCCTCGTTCATCCTGTGCAGGGTTCCGCTGTCTTCGAGTACGAATATTTTCTCGGGCATGGGGTTACCTTAAATCCTATTTTCCATTATCATTACTTGTATTTGAATTAGATGACGAATCCCCCAAAGCAACATTTTTCACTCGTAACGGGAAGACATCCTTCTCATCATAGAACTCAATGAACTCATTAAGAAATATATCGGGATATAATTGTTTCAGTAAAAACTTGTCATTAGGATTGTAAGAGATGAGAAAAACCTTTTTATTCTCAAGAAGATCTCTTCTTTCAGAAATAAGTTCATTAATTATTATATCCCATCCATCACTTGCGATGTAGCTATGAACACCTCCGAATGGTCGAGGATTTCTCATTGGGAAAATATTAAAAAGGAAAAGGTTTTTCTTCTTTTCCTTTCTTTCTAAACTCTCCACTAGATTTTTCTTTCCATCTAGATAAATCCATCGTGAAAAACATGGATGACTATAATAGCCAGGTTCTATAAATATTTTTTTTACAACTTCACTGGATATAACCAGAGTCGCTTCAAACATTTCACCGGAGGATTTTTCTATATAATCACATTGACCGCAATACTGCTCATCAATCATTGCAAAATCATGATGGAAAGTATGAAATCTGTTTAGAAGATCAAGAAGGAAGGGCTCATAGACTCCCCTTTGAACAAATTTTCTAAAATCTTCTGCCGATTTTATTTCCAAAGTGTAAGTTATTTCGATCAATACAATTAACCAAAGATTTCTAGACTATAATCAATGTATATATTTCAATTCCCACCAATATAATTAAAAGCCATAAGAATATATTCCTTAGCTATCTCGCATTCCTGATCGCTTGTGACGATGACCTCCAAATCTCCAGTCCCATAATGCCCTATATCCGAAACATCCCTACAGTTTTTTGGCATGTCAGTTATTGACTTGGGATTTAACTTCAGATAAAGGAGGATTTTACTTTTGTGTATTTCCATGCAGACAAAATTCTGGCTTACTTTATAGGCTATGTAAAACTTTTTAGGAACCTCCTCAACAGATTCATCCAAACCGAGAATATAATCCTGCAGGCCTGTCGCTATACCCTTTTTGCTGTTTTCAATTTTACAGAAATGCTGCTCCAGATTATAAACACCCGTTGCCCGGGTAATAGCCGCCTTTTTACCAGCCTCGACCATGATCGGATTTTTTGCGGAGTGCTCTTCTGATAAGGTTGAAGAGAAGGCGACCGATTTTTTATAAACTTCTTCAAAGAAGAGAGCCCCGTTCTCATAGAACCTGTACTGCCACAATTCAATATTGGACCCCATCATCTGGACGGCATGGAGATCATACTTTTTATATTCCGGTGCAATGCAGATAACCCGTATATCGGACCAGTCGATCTCGATCTTCTCGTTTGGGAAAGCCTTCTGAACCGCGATAGCAAAATCCCCTCGGTGATCATTGATCCATGACAGGTAATATAAACTTTGATTTACAAGCTGAGACGACTCCACAACTTTATACTCAATGATTACGGGATTGTTTTCCTCCGATAACGCCAGAGTGTCTATACGCCCCCCATGGACCGGGCCTGTGGAATGCTCGGTAGCGACAAACCTGCAGTTGAACATCGATTCTAAATTGTTTTCCACCAGGGACTGAAGCTCCTTCTCATTGGAAAACCTCGATGGTTTGATCAAATCCAGTTTCTGTTTATCTCTTTGAAATAGGGGCATAATACCTCGCAAGTGAAATTCTAAAAGGATTTATCCACTGTAATAAGCCAACAACCGTTTTTATTATGACAGATCTCATTCACAAGAAATGCGTTCATGTTGTTTCCTTATTTAGCAACAATGTATAAATCCTGGCATTACTTTAAGGGATAGAGACAGTTTATCCCTGCGAAAAATTTTTATTGCTAACTACAATCACGCAAAAGGCCTATATGGTTTTATAATATCAGCTATTTTTAAATTTCTTGTTCGTCAATCGTTTAAAGGACAAACTTCGTTCGCCAAAATTGATGAGCAGTCCGATTTCCAGATTGAATGCTTCAAGATAATTTATTGCCTGTGCAAGATGAACATCTTCAAGTACCGTAATAGCTTTCAATTCAACGGAAACAGCGTCTTCTACCAAAAAATCAACTCTTCGTGTTCCAATCTTTTCATCGCGATAAAAGATCGGCATATCGAATTCCCTTTTAAATTCAATCCCAGCCATATTCAACTCAATAGCAAGGGCACGCTGATATATAACCTCCTGAAAGCCATTGCCAAGCACACCATGAACAGTCATTGCGCATCCAATGACCTTGGAGGTTAACTCTGAATATTTGTATTCTTCTTTAATCATATTGCCTTTTGTCTGAACTGTGATTTGGGTGATTTTTGTGATTTCTATGATCTATACGAGTAACAATCGCATTTTCAACAAGACACCTACTCTCCGAAGAACCAATCACAGCAATCAGCTTAATCAGGAAAATCACAGTTCAGAACTTTGATTTACGTGATTTTTATGATTACTATGATCTATACGAGTAACACTTGTATTTCCAATAAAATCCTCAACCTCCGAATAACCCATCACAGCAATCAGCTTAATCAGGAAAATCACAGTTCAGAACTTTGATTTACGTGATTTTTATGATTACTATGATCTATACGAGTAACACTTGTATTTCCAATAAAATCCTCAACCTCCGAATAACCCATCACAGCAATCAGCTTAATCAGGAAAATCACAGTTCAGAACTTTGATTTACGTGATTTTTATGATTACTATGATCTATACGAGTAACACTTGTATTTCCAATAAAATCCTCAACCTCCGAATAACCCTTCACATCAATCATCTTAATCAGGAAAATCACAGTTCAGAACTTTGATTTACGTGATTTTTATAACTCCCGGCTGGATGCCGTTAAACCAGCTGCTGTCTTTTATTGCGCGGTAATAGCCCTGGGTGATTTGATACTTTTCTTTTTTTGTGGATATTTTTCCGAAAAATAGTTTCATTTCTTACTCCCGCTTTTCTTTTTCACAGTCTTTTTTGTTCCTCTTATCTTCGCGCCCTTTAATGCTGCTTCCATCTTTGCTTTTTCTTCCAGAATCCGCTCCAGCAGCTTCTCCGCCGGCTCATCGTTGGGGTCTTGTGATACCAGTTCGCCGCGGAAGGCTTTGGCAAGCACCGACTGGGAGAGCTTGTCTACCCGTGCTTTGGCTTTCTGGTAATGTGCTTCCACTTTGTCGGCAAGGGCAAAGAGTTTGTCTACTTGGCGGACTATTTCTTTTTGTTCTTCGAGGGGCGGGAGTTGGATTGGAGCATTCATAACTGTTGATTGATTTATTTTTGGCATACTTCCAGCTGTACCGGTAGCATTCTTTCGGAAATAGTCTAAAGTCTGATGACATTGTAGTGCTAAAATGAGAAAGGACGGATATACCATCTCTTTATTAGCTTTTACTTTCATAATGAGATCAGGATAAATAAATTCAAAGTCATTACCTGGATAGATTGCTGAAATACCAACATAATTAATTGAATTACTTCTTTGTATAAGAATGTCATCTTTTTTTAACCATAAATGTGAGTCAATAGGTATAACTTCATCAATGAATTTATAACAAGAAGAATTAAATTTACCTGATGTTGTTGCTGTAAGGGTAAGAGACTTCACAGGTGTTTCATATTTGACAGCTATTGGTGAATAACCATTTCGTGGTTTATCATTAATAATATCAATTAGTTTTACGTTTTCCCATACATCCACCTCCGGATGCTCTTCCCTCCACTGCTCGGTCAGTTTTCCGGTAACCGCCGCAGTCAATACCGACTGGCGGAAGCGTTTGAGAATGCCCGGAACCCTGTCCAGCCGCTCTTTCACCGCCTCAATACGGGGCATGATTGCATCCAACTTGGCAACAATGCGCTTTTGTTCGTTGAGGGGTGGGAGGGGTTGTAAGCGTTCAAAAGTTGCTGAAACTTTTACAAATGGTTGTGCACTACCGCCTTTAATCCAGAAATCTTCATTGTTTATTAAATACCAAAAATATTGGTGATCCAAAAAGTTATTATTGGGCCATACTATATGTGTATTCGCTATTGCTGACCATTTTCCAGAGGCTTTAAATACTTTTCCGCATCTTGCACCAACTGCAGATAATATTAAGGCATTGCCTTCATTTTCATAACTATCGAAAAACACATCCTGGCCAGTAGCACTAAAAGCTGGGAATAAATTACCTGATTGTTCTTTATGCAATTTTCCTTTAATAATTTTTGAATTGCCAGATTTATTATCTGCAACATGGTTTAATGGTATCTCAATCCATCCCTTAGGAAGCGTCTTACTCATTTCACTTCCTCCGCTTCAATTTCATCCAGTATCAGCTGCAGTTCATCAACGCAGGCCACCAGCTCGGTAATAGCATCGGCAACCAGAAGCTGCGGCTCGGGCAGGGAGTTTGGGTCTTCGAGGTTTTCGTCTTTCAGCCAGGAAATATCGAGATTATAATCCCTGTCTTTAATCTGAGAGTAACTGAACTTTCTAAAACGGCCTTCTTCTCCGAGGTCTTTACGTTTCGATTGTCCGTTGGGGTCGTCTCCATAACACTTTTCAAAATCTTCAAACATGGAAAGCGTTAAAGGACGGTCTTTCTTGGTCACCCCGGGTATATTAGTACGGCAATCGTATATCCAGATATTTTCTGTCTTCATCCCTTTCTGAAAAAAGATGACATTCGCTTTAACACCCTGAGATCGGAAGAGCGTCGTGTAGGGAAAGAGTGTAGATCTCGGTGGT